>CAYNFY010000012.1:59129-62189 GCA_964396585.1 uncultured Nocardioides sp. | reverse complement strand
GTAGTCGTTGACCGTGACCACGTGCACGCCCTTGCCGGACAGCGCGTTGAGGTAGGACGGGGCTACCGCGACCAGAGTCTTGCCCTCACCGGTCTTCATCTCGGCGATATTGCCCAGGTGGAGCCCGGCGCCACCCTTCATCTGAACGTCGAAAGGACGCATGCCGGTGACCCGCTTGGCCGCCTCACGCACGGTCGCGAACGCCTCGGGCATGATGTCGTCGAGCGTCTCACCGTTGGCCAGACGCTCCTTGAACTCGGCGGTCATACCGCGCAGCTCGTCGTCGCTCATGGCGACGAAGTCGTCCTCGATGGCATTGATCGCCTGCGCGATGGTGTCGAGCTGACGCAGGATCTTGCCTTCGCCGATGCGGAGGAGCTTGTCGATGATGGCAGGCACGTGCTGCTCTCCTGTGAGGTAGTCGGGCGGACCACACGCCGAGTCGCGACGGCAGCCTGGGCCATGGTAGCCGGGTGTGGGGAACGCGTGGACAACTCCGGCAGAGGTCGATCGAATTCGCAAGCTTCCGGTACCGGTCCTGATGCCCGCCGAGCGGGTGGATCGGTCCCGGATTCATCCGCCACGAACGATCACCTCGCGGGCACCCGGCCCGTTGAGCCTCGACTGAACCAGATGAACTCCGCCCCGATCCCCGTCCTCCCAAGACACACGAGATCGGGGCGGAGGCCCGGACGACCGAGCCTCGGCTCAGCCGTCCAGTTCGAGGTCGACGCGCTTCAGGGTGCCCCCGCTGAACGGATACACCGGCGGGTGGTCGCCGACCGGCGAGCCGGTGCTGCCTCCCACGTCGAAGGTCTCGTCGATGGAGAAGATCACCAGTGGGGTGGCCCTGATCCGACCGGAGGTGGCCACGCCGTCGACCACCAGGGAGAGGTCGGCCCCCGCCCCCCAACCGCCGTCGTATCCGAAGGCGATCTCGACGGTGTGTTCACCGCTAGCCAGCGGCTCGCCACGCAACTCGACCCGGTCCACCTCGAAGGTCCGGTAGGTCAGCACCGGACGATGTTGTGGATCGATCCACAACGACCAGCCCGCAGCGCGACCACCCATCGTGGCGACCACGCCGAGCACGTCCGGCCCCGTGGTCAGGTCCGCCCGCAGGTGCCAGGAACGCCCGATCAACCGTGGTGCCTGCTCCTCGGGAATCCCGCCGATACCGGGCAGGAACGAGAAGCTGGTCCGTCCCTCGAAGAGCTTCGGCATCTTGGTCCGTGAGACCCGAGCGTCCACCAGCGGCAGGATCCCGACCCGGCCCGCCTCAGCCGTGAACAACTCGGTCAACTCGGCGAGCCTCTCCGGGTGCTGTTCGGCCAGGTCGACCGACTGCGACCAGTCGCTGGTCAGGTCGTAGAGCTCCCAGCGGTCCTCGTCGAAGTCCCGGCCCTTGCCCGGGCGCCCCACGTTCCACGGCACGCCGCCGTGATGCGCCGAGGCCATCCAGCCCTCGTGGTAGATCGAGCGGTGGCCGTTGACCTCGAAATACTGGGTGGTGTGCCGCTCGGGTGCTTCGGCATCGTTGAAGGAGTAAGCCAGCGAGGTGCCGTCCATCGGCAACTGAACGACCCCGTCCACGCTCTCGGGCATCTCGACCCCGGCCAGCTCCAACACCGTCGGAGCCAGGTCGTTGACGTGCCCGAACTGGTCCCGCACTCCCCCCGGGTCGGTGATCCCCTCCGGCCAGGAGACCACCATCGGGTTGCGGGTGCCGCCCAGGTGCGAGGCCACCTGCTTCATCCATTGGAACGGAGTGGTCAGCGCCCAGGCCCAGCCGGCCGGGTACTGCGGGTAGGAGTCCGCGCGGCCGATCCGGTCCAGGTTCGCCACTCGGTGCTCGGTCGACTCCGGCAACCCCTGCAGGGTGCCCATATAGCTCAACGCACCCTCGGGTCCGCCTTCGGCCGAGGACCCGTTGTCGCCGACCACATAGACGAACAGGGTGTTGTCGAACTCGCCGCTCTCCTTCAGGTCCGCGACCAGCCGACCGATCTGGGTGTCGGTGTGCTCCAGGAAACCGGCGTAGACCTCCATCAACCGGACCGCCACGGTCCGCTCGTCGTCGCTCAGGTCGGCCCAGGCCGGGATCTCCTCGGGCCGCGAGGTCAGCCCGCAGCCCGGCGCGATCGACCCGACCTGCTGCTGGCGGGCGTGGATCTGCACCCGCATCGCGTCCCAGCCCTCGTCGAACCGGCCCGCATACTTGGCCGACCACTCGCCGGGCACCTGTAACGGAGCATGGGTGGCCCCCGGCGCCAGGTACAGGAAGAAGGGACGCTCGGGATTCAGTGTCTTCTGTGCCCTGATCCAGGAGATCGAGGAGTCCACCAGGTCCTCGGTGAGGTGGTACTCACCGCCGTCGGTCGGCTCGGGGCGATCCACCGGGCGGGTGCCCTCGTACAGGGTCGGTTCGTACTGATGGGTCTCACCGCCGAGGAACCCGTAGAAGTGGTCGAACCCCTGCCCGGTCGGCCAGCGGGTGAAAGGGCCCGCCTGGGTGGACTCCCAGGTCGGGGCCAGGTGCCACTTGCCGATGCAGGCCGTGGCGTACCCGGCCTGCTGCAGCATCCGCGGCAGCATCGCGGTCTCCGGGCGGAGCACGCCGCGGTAGGCGGGGTGTTCGAAGGCCGAGTTGAGCACGGTGCCCACTCCGGTCAGGTGCGGGTCCCGTCCGGTCAGCATGCTGGCCCGGGTGGGCGAGCAGATGGCCGTGGTGTGGAACCGGCGGTAGCGCAGCCCCTGCGCACTCAGTTCGTCCAGCGCCGGGGTGTGCACCGGACCACCGAAGGTCGACGGAGCGCCGTAGCCGACGTCGTCGAGGAGCACGAAGACCACATTGGGGCGCGGGGCATCCGGGTGCGACTCGACCCCTCGGTCGCTCGCGCGTCGCTGGCTCGTCTGGCTCATCGGTTCTCTTCCGTTCCTCGGCGGGCTTCGCCGATCCACTCATGGGCACGTCGCAGCCCCATCTGGGCCATCAACGAGGTGTGCTGCTGGGCACGGCGGTCGATCAACTGGAAGTAGGCATCCTGGGCCGCGGGGTCC
>CAYNFY010000012.1:0-59119 GCA_964396585.1 uncultured Nocardioides sp. | reverse complement strand
CCTTCCTGGCAGATCGACAGGAAGGCCCACTCCGCCAGGTGCGTGGCCGTCTGCAGATCGGTCTCGGCCAGCAGCAGCGCCTGAGCGGCCAGCGCCGCCGCTCCTCCGGCCAGTTCGGCGACCGCCGTGGCTCTGGCGTCGTGCGGGGCCGGCATCAGGTTGGCCGGATAGCCGTCCCACCATCCGGAGTAGCGCCGGATCACGTTGCGGCAGATGAACTCCGGGTGGTCATAGACGACCGGGAGCCGGGGGTGATCTCGGAACTCAACGGGGATCTCCAGGGTGCCCACGATCTCGTCGTGCAGCACACCTGCGTTCAGTCCCCGGATCGCATGATCGACGATATGGCGCAGATAGCCGGCCAGCGCACCGAGTTCGTCCTTGATCGCCTCGGCTCCGGTCACCGGTTCACCGTGACCGGGGATGATCACCTGCGGCTCCACCGCCGCCATCGCGGCCGCGGCATCGGCCCATTCCTCGGCCCAGCGCTGCACCTTGCGTGGATTGCCTGCGTTGGGCAGGTAGCCGGTGACCAGGTCACCTGCCGCGACCACCCGGCGCTCGGGCGCCCACACCCAGGTCGCGTCGTCGGTCTCGCCCATACCGTGGAACAGTCGGAAGGTCTCGCCTCCGATGACCAGGTCCAGACTGTCGGTGTAGGTCAGGTCCGGCCAGTCGAAGTCGGTCGGCTCACTGGCCCAGCGCTTGCCCTGGGCGTCGGGGCGCTGATTGTTGATGACCCCGTTCAGCCCCGCGGTCTTGATATAGCGATTGAAGTGGTCGACGACCGCCTCGTGAGCCACGATGCGCGGTGACTCCCCCGCTTCACGGAAGGCCCACAGGCCGAAGGCATGGTCGGAGTGACCGTGGGTGAACACGACGGTATGTACCGGCTTGTCGCTGACCGAACGCACCGCCTTCAGCAGGGACGGCCCGTCGCCGCGGCATCCCGCGTCGACCAGCAGCAGTCCCTCGTCGGTCTCGAACAGCGCCACGTTCACCATGCCCGGCTGGATGTACCAGGTGCGCGGGGCGACCTCAAGCACGATCGGCTCGAACCCGGAGGAATGGTCACGACTGAAGATGTGCACGCCCTGCTGCTGGTTGAACAAACCGAACGCGGCGGCCGCGGACTGCTGCTGGTTCGCGGGGAAGTGGGACATGTGCGCTCCGACGAGTCGAGTTAAGAAGGATGTCTCAATCGAGAGTAAGGCATCCGTCTCATTTTCAGCAAGAGGCTCTCGGTCCTCAACCGGTTGGCAGTAGCGTGCGGAGCCATGAGCAGGCCTAGCACCCGGGAGCGGCTCCTCGACGTGGCCGAGGAGTTGATGGCGGAGCGCGGCGTCGAGGCGGTGTCATTGCGCGAGGTCGGTCAAGCCGCCGAACAGCGCAACAACTCGGCGGCGCAGTATCACTTCGGTTCGAAGGAGGGGCTGGTCGCGGCCATCATCGCCGAGCGTTCCGCTCCGGTCGAGGCCGAGCGGGCCCGAATGATCGAGGGATTGTCCGATACGGATCCGTCCGTCCGGCAACTGCTCGAGGTCTTCGTGATGCCGCTGGCCGACACCCTCGCCGAGCCCTCGCACTACCTGAGGTTCCTGTTCCAGGTGATGACCTCGCACGTTCCGGACCCGGGCCGCATCGCCGAACAGCCGGGGATGCACTGGGTGACCCGGCAGTTGCGGCACCACATGCCGCCGCTCAGCGCGGAGCGGTTCCGACGGCGTAGTACCTGGATCGCCCAGATCACCTGTCAGGTACTGGCCGACCTCGAACGCAGTGAGTCGGCCGGCGCATCGCTGCCGGCCGAAGTCCTGACCGAGGTGGTCGAAGACCTGCTGATCACCCTGGAGGCGCTGGTCACCGCACCAGTCCTGCCCGCGTAGGTGGCTGTCAGCCGAAGTGGGCCTGACCGCCGTCCAAGGGGATCGTGGCACCGGTCAGGTAGCGCATGTCCGGGTGCACCAGCGAGACCACGGCCCGGCCGATGTCGGCCTCGCATTCGCCGATCCGCTGCATCGGGATGCTGGCCACGAACTCGGCAGCCTCCTCCGGACGATTCTCGGTCCACCACTTCAAGGCGGGACTCAGTGCGTGCGGAGCGATCGCATTGACCCGGATGTTGTCTGGTGCCCACTCCACGGCGGCGGCGCGACTCAGCGAGCGCAGGGCCGACTTGGCCGAGGCATAGGCTCCGTAGTCCGAGAGGTCCCAGCGCACCATCGCGGAGGTGACCAGGTTGATCACGTTGCCGCCACCGTTCTCCTTCAGGTGCGGGTAGGCGGCCTTCATGAACTCGAAAGCGGCGAAGGGGCCGGAGACGAAGCCCTTGGTGAACGCCTTCTGGTCCATGCTGAGCAAGGGGCCCAAGGTGCCCGTGTAGGCATTGTTGACCAGGATGTCCAGCCGTCCCAGATCGGCTGCCACCCGGGCGACCAGGGGCGCGATCGATTCGGTCTTCAGCACGTCGAGTTCGTAGGCCTCGGCCCGCACTCCACGCTCACGCAGCAGTTCGCACGTGGTCTCGAGCTTCGACAGGGTACGGCCGACCACGGCCACGTCGACACCTTCGGTGGCCAGCGCCAGCGCGATCCCCTGACCGACCCCCTGGCCGGCTCCGGTCACCAGGGCGACCTGTCCCTTGAGTGCACTCATCAGGCATTCCTCTCCAAGAACTGCAACGCGACGACTCGCGACACATCATTTTGGGCCCGATCACGGCGGGTGTGGCCCAGGTCTCTCGGTGAACGGGAGCGAGGCCTGACCACCGGCACCGGGGGTCCCTACTCTCAGCCCTGTGAATCGCTTCGAGAACACCAGAGTCCTACTCACCGGCGCCGCTTCCGGAATCGGGCGGGCCACCGCCGTTCGGATCGCCGGTGAGGGCGGCACCGTGCACGGCGTGGACCGCGATCCCGAGGGCCTCGCCGGGACGGCCGAGCTGGTCGCCACGGCCGGGGCCGGAACCTTCACCTCGAGCGTCGTAGACGTGACCGACGAGCAGCAGGTGATCGACACCGTGGCCGAGGCGGCCCGCACCATGGGAGGCATCGACGTTCTGGTGAATGTGGCCGGGATCCACAAGACCACCCCGATCGAGAAACTGACCGTGGCCGACCTGAACCTGTTGTTCTCGATCAACCTGGTCGGAACCGCACTCTTCTGTCGTGAGGCACTGGCTCATCTGCCCGAGAAGACCGGGGTCATCGTCAACACCGCCTCATCCTCGGCCGGCCAGGGCACCCCGTACATGTCCGCCTACGCCGCCTCCAAGGGTGCCGTGGTCGGATTCTCACGTTCTCTGGCCGCCGAGTTGTCCGGGCGCGGCATCCGCGTCGTTCCGATCTCACCGGGCACCACGATCACCCCGCTGACCGCAGCGGTCGGGGGCGATTTGAAGGGCCTCGACGTCTCCTACATCAGCCGGGTCATGCCCAGCCTCGGTGCCGCCCAGCCCGAGCAGTTGGCGGCCGCGATCGCCTTCGCGGCCTCCTCGGATGGGGCGATGTTCACCGGCAACGAGTTCCTGGTGGACGGCGGCGCCCGGATCTGAGCCCCGCTGCGGGACGTCACCCGACGGCGACCTCTGCGGCCAGCGCGGCGCCGAGGTCCCCGTGGGGGTGCACCAGAATGTCGTCCAGTCCCAACCAGCCGGCCAGGCGGCGCAGTTCCACCGCCAACGCGGCAGCTGTGTGGGCGGGAGCATGCGGTTCGCCCCAGGCACCGTGCACCAGCAACCGGCGGGCGGGCCGGTCCGCCTTGAGATCGACTCGGGCGCACAGCCGCTCCCCCAGCAGGAACGGCAGCACGTAGTAGCCGTGCATCCGCTCGGCCGCGGGTACGTAGATCTCGATCCGGTACCGGAAGTCGAAGAGTGCCTCGGTCCTGCTCCGCTCCCAGACCACCGGATCGAAGGGGCTGAGCAGGGTGGCCGTCTCGACCCGTCGCGGCAGCTTCGCCGCCACGTGACGCCAGGCGGGCCGGGTCCAGCCCCGGACGCTGACCGGCTCCAGGGTTCCCTCCTCGACCAACTCGGCCACCGCGGTGCGCGCGTCGGGCTCGCCTGCTGCCCCCGGGGTGATCCGCATCCGGTGGTAGTCGGCCAGGTCCTTGAGGGTCGCCACGCCATGCGATCGAGCGGCCCGCGCGATCAGCTCACGACCGGCCTCGGCCACCCCCAGATCCGGAGCGTGAAACACGTGGGCTGGAAGTACCCGCTCGGCCAGGTCGTAGCGGACCTCGAACTGGCTGGTCCGGCCGGCGATGGCCACCTGCCCGGACATGTACAAGAAGTCGAGTGCCCGCCTGGCCACCGACCAGTTCCAGCCCCAGTGCTCTCTGCTTCGTGGCACGGATTGGAATTGGACTTCGAGGTCTCTGGCGGTGACCGGTCCTCGCTCGGCGACCTCGCACAACACCTCACGGGCGATGTCGGGCGCCGCACTCGCCGCCCATTTTCCGCCCTCGGCCAGATACTTGGCCCGGCGAAAGGCCATGACGGGCCACAGGTCCACCGGCATCAGTGCCTGAACGTGTGCCCAATACTCGACCAGGCGACGCGGGCGCTGTTCGGCCGCTCGGCGCAAGAGGTCCACGTCATAGGGACCCATCCGCGCATAGAGGGGCATCAGGTGGGCCCGAGCCAGAACGTTCACCGAATCGACCTGAAGCAGCCCGGTGCGCTCCACGGTGCGTACCAGCGTCCGCATCGTCGGCACGCGGTGCGCCGGATCGTTGAATCCTTGCGCCGCCAGCGCGATCCGGCGGGCCTGGCTCAGCGAGAGGTCGAGGGAACGCGGCATGAGGCGAACCTAACGGCAGCCACCGACAGCCAGGCATCGGCCCGGCAACGCCGGCCGCCTGACCCAGCTAATCGAGCCGAATGACGCGCGCGGTCCCCAGCAACCTCACCCAGAACCCAGCCGGGGGGATGGCGCGTGTGGCTCCAAGGCCGACGAGCGAAGGCGCCCTTCAAGCGAAGCGGGGCGTCGAGTGAGGAGAACGCCGGAGACACTCCGCCACGCCCACCCGGCCCTAAGGGAGGTCTAGGAGGTTTTCTTTGACTGCATACATCACGGCCTCCATCCGGGAGTGGAGCTGGAGCTTCTCCAGGATGTTGCGTACGTGGTTCTTGACCGTGTTCTCGGAGATGAACAGCTCCTGGGCGATCTCTCGGTTGTTCATGCTGCGCGAGACCAGGCGCAGCACCTCCAGCTCGCGCACGGTGAGACGCAGGGCATTGGACTGGGTCCGCTCGGGCCTGGCGAGTTGCTTGAACTCGTCGATCAACTTCACCGCCATCGAGGGGCTGATCAGGGACTGCCCGTCCGCGACCACCCGGACGGCCTGGGCCAGTTCTTCGATCGAGGAGTCCTTGAGCAGGTAGCCCGCGGCCCCGTTCTTGACCGCCTCATACAGGTCGGCTTCCTCGTCGGAGACGGTCAGCATGATGATCTTGGCGCTGGGCACCGACTCCTTGATCACCCGGCACGCCTCGATGCCGCCCTGTCGGGGCATCCGGACGTCGAGCAGTACCACGTCCGGGGCATGCTCGAGCGCCATCGAGATACCGGCGTCGCCGTCACCCGCCTCGCCGACCACCTGAATGTCCGATTCGGTGGCCAGCAGCATCGTCAGACCTCGACGGAACAGTTCCTGGTCGTCGACGACGAGCACTCGGACGGGTTCGAGGTCACGGCCTAGCACACTCACAGCCGCATCTTGTCACGTTCTGGGCCGACTCGTTGACGCTCACCGGCGGGTCGATGCTCGACGGAGGGTTCAGCCACCTGACGCCACCGCACGCGCCCGGGATCCGGACGCGTGCGGTGAGAGGTTCAGACCTGTCCGGACGCCACATCCAGAGCGATCACTCCGTAGTCATAGCCTCTGCGTCGGTACACGACCGAGGGACGCTCGGTTTGCTTGTCCACGAAAAGGAAGAAGTCGTGGCCGACCAGTTCCATTTCATAGAGAGCCTGGTCGAGTCCCATCGGGGCACCCTCGTGCACCTTCTCACGCACCACCAACGGCCCCTCACCCGTAACCGTGATCGGACCCTCCTGGTGTACGGGCACCTCGTCATCGTTCTCTTCGGGTGCGAGTGCCTCGTCGACGGTACCGACCGGCGCTGTCTTGCGGCGGTGAGTCCGCCGGCGGTCGGAGGCGCGTCGGGCCTGGGCCTCCAACTTGTCCACGGCTAGGTCGAGGGCACCCATCTTGTCGTCGGCGGCGGCCTCGGCACGTACCACCGGGCCCTTGGACAACAGCGTCAACTGCACCTTGACGGCACGATCTGCCTGGCGGGGGTTCTTCTCCTTGGACACCTCCACATTGACCCGGATGATGCGTCGGTCGTGCTTCTCCAGTTTGGAGACCTTCGACGTGACATGCTCGCGGAACCGATCAGTGACATCGATGTTTCGACCAGTGACCACAACGTCCATGTGAACCTCCGATTCATCTGAGTCGGCACCACACACGCACCCGCAGGTGTCGTGCGGGTACCTGAACGCCCCGCCCCACTCGATGGAGGTCAGGGAAGGAGTCCGCCCGGCCGACCTGGTCTTCGTCCCCACAGCCGCCTGCAGAGGTCCTCGCAGCTTCTCTGCCACTACTGACCTTCTCCCGGAGGACACCGCATCTGACGGCGATTCCGAGGCAGGACTTACTCCTAAGCCGCACCGTGATCGTCCTGTGTCCCGAAGGATCAGTGACTTACGTGGGCCGTTTCGCCTGCGACTGGCATCGGCTTGCCACTCGGGCACACAAGGTGTCCGAGCAACGCAACCACGGACCCGGACGGACTCCATGACCAGACGTTACCCAAGTGATCGGGGGGTGCCAAGCGTCAGGGCCAGAAGTGGGACGAAGTACCCACCCGTGCCTCGTGCGACGGCATCACCGGGGATCGGCAGAACGCTTCCCGGTGACCGCCAGGACCGCGCAACCGGCCACCGGGACGCCCACCGATCCCAAGGCCCGACGGGCCTCGGCCAGGGTGGCCCCGGTGGTGAGGACGTCATCGACGAGTAGGACCCGGACCGGGCTCCGGGCGGCCAGCCGAACCAGGGATCGGTGATCCACCCGCATCGAGCGGTACTGGTTGGTCCAACGCGCGGCATGACCCAGTCCCGCCTGATCGGCGACCCGGCCGTGGCGGCGCAGCAACCGGCGACAGGGCACGTCCAGCGCCCGGGCGGTCCGCCGGGCCAGGGATCCGAGCGGGTCGTGCCCCCGCGCCCTCAGCACGGCCCTACGGGAAGGGACCGGCACCAGTACGGCATCACGTGGATCCGGCAGCGCCGCCCGGGCGGCGCAGATCAGCAGGTCGGCCAGTACCGGAGTCAGAGACCACTCCTGGTGCTCCTTGTGAGCCAGCAGCAGATCCCGGTACGGACCCGCATACGGGGCACAAGCCCACACCCCCTGCCCCGCGACCCGATGCAGGCCCGCACGAGCAGCCTCCCTCAGGTCGGCGGCACAACACCGGCAACAGGACGCTCCCGACCGCCCACAGACCAGGCAGTGGGTACCCAGGAGCAGATCAAGCAATGCCGCACGCATGGTCCGATCCCAACGCACTCTGCAGCCTCCACGGACCGGATCCGACCGGGCTGTGCAGACCCGGTCGCGGGAGTCACCGGTGGACGAGTGGCCTGTCAGCCGGTGAAGGTCAGCAACCTCGTCACATCGTCGGGCACCACCATCGCCCCCGGGGCCTCGGCGTCGATCACCCCGGTCCGGGTCATCACATACAGACCGGATGCCTCGACGGGACTGGTCAGCAGGGACACGACCCGGCCCCGGAACCTGGCGATCCCGGGCAGCGCACTGGTCATCGGCGACCCGTCCACACTCGTGGTCTGCACCTGCCCCAGATCGTCACCGAGTTGACTGAGCACCGCGACCGAGGCGGCCGAACGCCAGCCGATGGCCCGCACACGGGCCGGTGTGGTTCCGTCCAACCACAGCGCCCGCGGCCGGGTGAGCCCGAGCACCTCACCTCGGGGGTCCTGCCGGATCCGGGAGACCACGACCCGGTCCCGAGTACGACCGGCGACCAGCGCCACCAGCCGGGTGCCGTCCCGGGAGACCAGGATCTGACGCACTCGACGCCCGCTCAGTCCCGGCATCGAGACCTCGCGCAGCTCTCCGGTCAGTGCCCGTACCCGGATCCGGGTACGACCCGGCTGGTCGAGCAACCACAGTCTGCCCTGGAGATCCCATGACGGTGTGCCGAGGCCGACGCCGCCGGCCACTTCGGTCAACGCCTCGTCGGCGGACTTCGAGGACACCGCCCCGAGCAGCACCCGGGTGGCTCCGTCGGCTACCACGGCAAGATGCCTGCCGCCGATGTCCACCGCCAGCTGCTCGATCGGGTGCCGACCATCGCCCAGCTGTTCGGCCAGCTGTCCTGCCGACTGGCCGCCGACCGGGCTGAGATCGCTGAGGGGCCCGCGCACCAACTGACCCTTCCGGATGCCGTATACATCGCGGTCCACGTCGGCTCCGACCGGACTGAACTGTGCCCCCCGGTCCAGGGTCAGATCGCCGCCGGCCCCAGGCAAGGGCTTGTCACCGGCCAGCACCCGGACGGCCCGCAGCCGCGGCTCCTGACGCAGCGTCCAGACCAGCTGGGCCACCATCCGGTCGCCCTCTTCGCGCGAGGCCGGCCGATTGGGACCGGTGAGTTGTACATCGGCCACTCCGGCGCTGGTGATCGGGACCGACAGTCCGAGGCTCAGGCCGGCGGGAATGGCGGTTCGCAGCACCTGTTGCCCCTCCGGTGGTTCCGACAGCAGCCCGCGCACCAGCTGAGTGGTCATCTGGTCGTCACTGGGCACGAAGACGGGCTCGGGCACCAAGAACCGGCCGGTGGGGTCGAAGTAGTAGCGCAGCGCCCGTTCGTACCGTTCGGCGAACCAGGTGTCGGGCACCACCATCGCGTCGGGCACCACACTGAGTCGCCACTGGCCCTCGACGGTCTGCACCTGGAACTGGAGCCCGGCCTGGGAGCCGGGGAGGGTCCCCTGCCAGGCGCCCCGGGCGTCATAGGCCGCCGCCCCGGTGAGCTCCACCTGGGGCGCGGTGCCGGCCGAGTCGGCGCTTCCCAGTGGTGGGGTGCCTCGGGTCGGGGACCCCACGTCCTGGTAGGTGATCGTGCGGCTCTCGGGGTGCCACTGTGCCCGTGCCTGCGGGGTCAGATACTGCTTGGCCACGCTCGTCTTGACGGGGGTGGCCTTCATCGCCTCCAGGAACCCCGCGACGATCTGTCCGGGGTCCGCGCCACGATGCGGTGGCTGTGGATCGTAGTAGGCACCCGGGGTGGTGGGCCCCTGCTGTTCGTGACCCACTTCGTGCACCGGCCCGCTTTGCGGCATCGAGGTGCATCCGCTCAGCACGATGCCCAGAAGAGCGGCCAGCAGTATCCCCGGGATCCGGGTACGGGTCAGGTCGGGAAAGCGTGACACTGCTCAGTCCTCCTCGTCGGGTGGTACCAGTGGCAGCGGACTGTGCCGCAGCGTCTCACCCAGGTATCGCGGCAGGGTCAGCCGGAACCGCGCCCCCCGCCCGGGCGCCCCCCAGGCCTGCAGCCAGCCGCCGTGCAATCGCGCATCCTCCAGCGAGATGGACAGGCCCAATCCGGTTCCCCCGCTGGTTCTGGCCCGAGCCGGGTCGGCACGCCAGAACCTGTTGAAGACCAGGCCCGCGTCCTCCGTCGAGATGCCCACCCCGCGGTCTCGTACGGTGACCGCCGAGGCGTGGGCATCCGCGGCGACCTCGATCTCGATGTCGGTGCCCTCGGCATGATCCATGGCATTCGCGACCAGATTGCGGATGATCCGCTCGACCCTTCGGACGTCCGCCTCGGCCAGGCAGGGCCCACCCGGTTCTCGGATCAGCAACCGGATACCCTTCTGATCCGCCACCCGGCCCGACGAGTCCGCGACCCGGTGCACCACGTCGACCAGGTTGAGGTCCTCTGCCTCCAGCACCGCTGCTCCGGCATCGAATCGGCTGATCTCCAGCAGATCGGCGAGCAACTTCTCGAACCGGTCCAGCTCGGTCTGCAGAAGCTCGGCCGCCCGTGCGGTCGCCGGATCGAATTCCTCGCGAGCGTCATGCAGCATGTCGCCGGCCATTCGGACGGTGGTGAGTGGGGTACGCAGTTCGTGGGAGACATCGGAGACGAACCGCTGCTGCACCAGACTGAGTTCCTCCAACTGCAGAATCTGACGTTGCAGACCGGTCGCCATCTGATTGAAGGAGGTGGCCAGTCGAGCCAGGTCGTCCTGGCCGCGCACCACCAGCCGTTGCTCCAGGTCCCCGGCGGCGAGCCGTTCGGCCACTCGTCGCGCCATCCGGACCGGGGTGACCACCTGGCGGGTGACCAGCCAGGTGATGCCGGCCACCAGAATCAGCAGCAGGCCCGCGGCGGTGAGCACCGCCCGGGTGACCAGGGCGAGGGTCTGTTCTTGTTCGGCCAAGCTGAACACGTAATAGAGCGTGTAGGTCTCGCCATCGGCGGGCAGCGTGACCTGGGAGGCCACCACGATCCCCGGACCGGGCTGCACGATGCTGTCGGTATCGGTCCGGACCTCGGTATAGGTCCAGGCAGTCGCAGCCGGTTCCGCGAATCGGTCCTGCAGCCGAACGGGCACGCTCGACAGGTCCAGACCAGGGGTGAACTTGGCACCTCCCTCGGCAAGCCGACCCGAGCCTCCCAGTGGTGGCGAGAGCACCACCGCGAACCCGCGGGCCGCCCCGCGCTGGATGATCGGAGTGACCAGATCCTCCTGTTGCCCCGAAGCGTCCGGGTCGGTGCCCGGCGCGAAGTCGAGGCGGGTGCGCGCCTCTCCGGTCTCGTTGTCGGCCTCGGCCACCACGGCATCCACCCGGGCTCGGAGCAGCCCGTCCCTGGTCTGCTGCAACAGCACCCAGCCCACCACTCCGGCGGTCGCCGCGGAGAGCAGCAGCGTGCTGACCACTACGCGCGCCTGGACCGATCGTCGCCAGAACGTGAAGGCGCGCCGCAGGGTGACGGCATAGCGGTCGATCGGCATGTCTGAGTGTCTCAGGACACGTACTCAGGACCTACCGGCTCGGTAGCCGACCCCACGCACCGTGAGCACGATCTCGGGATGCTCGGGGTCGTGCTCGACCTTGGAACGCAACCGTTGCACGTGCACATTGACCAGGCGGGTATCGGCAGCGTGCCGGTAGCCCCACACCTGCTCCAGGAGCACCTCACGACTGAATACCTGTGCCGGGCGTCTGGCCAGGCAGACGAGCAGATCGAACTCGAGCGGGGTCAGGTTGATCGGCTCGCCCTCCCGGGAGACCTGGTGACCCACCACGTCGATCTCCAGGTCACCGACCGTGAGGGGCTCGTTGGTGGGGTTGTCCAGGCGCCGCATCCGAGCCCGGATCCGGGCGATCAGTTCCTTGGGTTTGAACGGCTTGACCACGTAGTCGTCGGCGCCGGACTCCAGGCCGAGCACGACATCGATGGTGTCGGACTTGGCGGTCAGCATCACGATCGGCACCCCCGACTCGGAGCGGATCGCCTTGGCCACATCGATGCCGTCCATGCCGGGCAGCATCAGGTCGAGCAGGACCAGGTCGGGGCGGTAGCTTCGGAACAGCTCCAATGCGGCGTCACCGCGCCCGCACAGCCGGGAGTCGAAACCCTCGGTACGCAGCACCAGGGACAGCATCTCGGCCAGCGAGGCGTCGTCGTCCACGACGAGGATGCGGCCCCTACTGGGCACGTCAACGGAGTTCGCGCTCATTGGGCCATTCTGCCAGCCGCTCCGCCCGGAGGCGGGATTCCAACCCCAGGAGGGGCCTTCCGACTCCCGGACAAGAGCGGCGAAGCGACCCCGAGACCACCCAAACCCGAAGAAACGAGGTGACGCGCGCGGCCCCAAGGAACCCCCGCGACGCCAATCTTTGAGCGAAGCGATTGGCGAGCGGGGAGTGACGCAGGTGACGCGCCGTCACCCCACCAAAGGAAACGAGGTGACGCGCGCGGCCCCAAGGAACCCCCGCGACGCCAATCTTTGAGCGAAGCGATTGGCGAGCGGGGAGTGACGCAGGTGACGCGCCGTCACCCTCGTTTCCAGATTAGTAGCGGTAGGTGTCGGGCTTATAGGGCCCCTCCACCGGAACCCCGATGTAGTCGGCCTGATCCTTGCTCAACGTGGTCAGGTTGACCCCCAGCGCGGCCAGGTGCAGTCGGGCCACCTCCTCGTCGAGGTGCTTGGGCAGCACGTAGACGTCGGTGGGGTACTGCTCGGTCTTGGCGAACAGCTCGATCTGGGCCAGCGTCTGGTTGGTGAACGAGTTGCTCATCACGAAGCTGGGGTGGCCGGTGGCGTTGCCCAGGTTGAGCAGGCGTCCCTCGGACAGGATGATGATGGTGTTGCCCGTCTCGGGGAAGGTGAACGTGTCCACCTGCGGCTTGACCGTGTCCCGCACGATCCCGGGCCACGACTCCAGACCGGCCATATCGATCTCGTTGTCGAAGTGACCGATATTGCCGACGATGGCCTGGTTCTTCATCCGGCTCATCTGCTCGGCCGAGATGATGTCCTTGTTGCCGGTGGTGGTGATGAACAGGTCACCGACCGCCAGCGAGTTCTCGAGGGTGTCGACCTGGTAGCCGTCCATCGCCGCCTGCAGCGCGCAGATCGGGTCGATCTCGGTCACGATCACCCGGGCACCCTGGCCGCGCAGCGACTCGGCCGAGCCCTTGCCGACATCACCGTAGCCACAGACCACGGCGACCTTGCCGCCGATCAGCACGTCGGTGGCCCGGTTGATGCCGTCCACCAGGGAGTGGCGGCAGCCGTACTTGTTGTCGAACTTGGACTTGGTGACCGAGTCGTTGACGTTGATCGCCGGGAAGAGCAGCTTGCCGTCGCGCTGCATCTCGTAGAGACGGTGCACGCCGGTGGTGGTCTCCTCGGTGACACCCTTGATCGAGTTAGCCATCAGGGTGAACCGGTCGCTGGAGCTCTTCAACGACTCGGTCAGCACCTCGAAGACGACCCGCTGCTCCGTGGAGGTGGCGGTCGCCGGATCGGGGGCGATACCGGTCTTCTCCATGTCCACGCCGAGGTGGACCAGCATGGTGGCGTCGCCGCCGTCATCGAGGATCATGTTCGGCTGCTCGTCGCCGGGCCAGTCGAGGATCTGCTGGGTGCACCACCAGTACTCCTCCAGGCTCTCGCCCTTCCAGGCGAAGACCGGGACGCCCTGGGGGCTGGCGATCGTGCCATTCGGGCCGACCACGATGGCGGCGGCCGCGTGGTCCTGGGTGGAGAAGATGTTGCACGAGGCCCACCGGACCTCGGCACCGAGCGCCACCAGCGTCTCGATCAGCACACCGGTCTGGATGGTCATGTGCAACGACCCGGCGATCTTGGCGCCCGCCAGCGGCTTGGAGTCGCCGTAGCGCTCGCGCATCGCCATCAGGCCGGGCATCTCGTGCTCGGCAAGGGTCAGTTCCTTGCGGCCGAACTCGGCAAGGGAGAGGTCTGCGACCTTGTAGTCCATCTGTTTCACCTCATGGAGACGTGTCGTCCTGCGGTGCATCTGCACACTTCGGGATCTCCCGCGCATGACCTGTCCACCGTACAAGTCCGGCGGCGGCAGCAGGGAATCGCTGTTGAGCTGCGGCGCCTTCCTGGGGCTCGATCAGGGCTTCCGGCGCGGCACCAGGTGCAGACCCGCGACCACCACCGCGCCGACCAGGAGCCCGGCGACCGCGCTGAAGAAGGTGTTGGTGCTCCAACCCAGTACCGCGCCCAGAGCACCGGTGCGCTCGTGCACCCACACCTCCGCATGGTGCACCTGATCGTAGGGCCAGTGCCAACCGAGATCGTTCACTCCGACCAGCAGGATGTGACCGCCCACCCAGAGCATCGCCACGGTGCCCACCACCGCGATCCCGGCCAACAACCTGGGCATGCCTGCCACCAGGCCATGACCGACCCGCTGTGCGAACCCGGAGGAGAAAGTGGTGAGCCTGAGACCCACGTCGTCCATCTTCACGATCAGTGCCACCACCCCGTAGACCGCTGCGGTGATCACCAGGGCCACCACGGCCAAGATCAGGGCTCGAGCCCAGAATCCCTGGTCGGTGACCTCGTTGAGCGCGATCACCATGATCTCGGCGGAAAGGATGAAGTCGGTCCGGATCGCCCCGGAGACCAACTTCTTCTCCTGGTCGGGGCCGATCTCGACGACCGGGGTGGTGTGGCCCGAATGACCGCTCAGTTTCGCCCAGACCTTCTCGGCACCCTCGTAGGCGAGGTAGGTACCGCCGATCATCAGCAGCGGGGTGAGCGCCCAGTCAGCGAACTGACTCAGCAGCATCGCCGCCGGCAGGATGAAGAGGAGCTTGTTGCGTAGGGAGCCGCCGGCGATCTTCTTGATGATCGGCACCTCGCGTGCCGGGCTGACCCCGGCCACGAATTGCGGGGTGACCGCGGTGTCGTCGACCACCACACCGGCGGCCTTGATGCTGGCCCGACCGGCCGCGGCACCGATGTCGTCGACCGAGGCGGCCGCCAGCTTGGCGATCACCGCCACATCGTCGAGAAGGGCGAAAAGTCCACCACTCATGCAGGCACAGCTCCCGGTTTCGTGGGTCAGGACATCAGGGCGGAACGAAGAATGCTGAGCGAAGAATACTCCGATGGGCCCCGCAATCCGCTGTACCTATTCCGCTGGCCTACTCCGCTGTGCCTATTCCTCGGTGAGGGCCAGCCCCAGGTAGGCGGCGGCGTAGCGCCCCTGCAGCAACAACGAGGCGTAGCGGGCCACCTCGGACCCGGCGTCGGCGGACACCAGCTCGACGCGGATCCCCTTCGCCTGCGCGGCCTGTTCCAGCCGATGTCGTTCTTCCGCGACCAACGGCTGATCGACCCCGTCGCTGAAGACCACTAGCACCGGACGCTCCTCGTTCTCTCCCCCGGCGAAGGGATCATCGAAGACGTTGCGCTCCCGGGTGCTCTCCATGATCGGCAGCACCTGTTCGACGTCCCCGGCCACTGCGGCACGTCCGGTGGTACGCCGGATCGCCTCGGCGAAGCGGCGCCCGGCACGTGCCGCCAGACCCGAACCACCCCACACCACGGGGCGAGCATCGGCGAGCGACAAGGCCAGGATCTTCGCCGGATTCACCGACAAGTCCCGGTGGGGTGAGCATTCGATCGCCACCTGGTCGAGCCCCGAGGCGACCTCCTCGACCCGCACCTGGGGCCCCAGCCCCACCGCAGCCAGGTGTTCGAGCATCAGGAGCGCGGCCGCTAGTTGGTCACCGGAGTATTCGGGCAACAGTCGGGTCCAACGGCCTGCCGCATGTGTGGCCACCAGGGAATCGGGCGGGCAGGCCACCACGATCTGACAACCTCGCCGTACGGCCTCAGCCACCGAAGCGGCCGTGCTCGGGTCGTCGCCCTGTGGGGCCAGCACCACGACGAGGTCCAGGCTGCCCGCCCAACCGGGCAGCGAGGCCCCCGGCCAGGCCACGAACGGAACCGGACAGACCGGCTCCAGCACCACGCGCAGCAGCCGCGAGTCGGGACCCACCGCCACCACCGCGCGCGGCCTCTCGGTGTCCCGGCCGACTCGTTCCGCCTCGGCCAAGTCGGCACCGGCCTCGGCGGACCCTCGCCGGACCCGGGCTCCGGACTCGGCCAGGTGCCGCAGTACCGGGTCGTGCGCGGCCAGTACCTGGGGGTCGTCCAGGCGAGACTCGTCGAACCAGGTGCCCATTGCTTGCTCCCCGATCTGTTGCGGCGGGTGGTGGATCAGTCGCGGCGACGAGCCTCGTCGACCAGCAACACCGGGATGCCGTCCCGGACCGGGTAGACCAACGGACAGGCCGTGCAGCGCAGTTCGCCCCCGGTCACGGTCGGCACGGGCTCCAGCGAACCGTGGCACTCGGGGCAGACCACGATCTCCAGTAGTACCGGGGACACGTCGATCGATCCGCTCACGGACTCCTCCTCGACCGAGGCGGCGGCGCCTCGTTGCCCATCATTGTGCTCCGCGACGGGTTGAGAGACCATGCCGCCACCGATCACGGCCAGCGCGGCGTCACGGACCCGTTCCATGGTGGGCACGTCCTTGCCTTCGGCGTTGAGTCGTAGCAGGGGCTCGGTGTTGGAGGGGCGCACGTTGAACCACCAGTCCGGGTGCGCGACGGTGAGCCCGTCGAGCTGGTCCAGGGTGACCCCGTCGTCCTCACCGAAGGCTGCGGCCAGCCGGGTCAGGATCCCCGGGGTGCTCCCCTCGGGAACCCGCGAGTTGATCTCGCCTGACAGCGCATAGCGCTCGTAGCGGCTCATCAACTCCGAGGCCGGACGGTCGCTCTCGGCCAGCGCGGCCAGCGCGTGCAGGGCCGCCAGCATCCCGGAGTCTGCCCGCCAGAAGTCCGCGAAGTAGAAGTGCCCCGAGTGCTCGCCGCCGAAGATCGCCCCGGTCTCGGCCATCTCGGCCTTGATGTAGGAGTGGCCGACTCGGGTCCGGACCGCGGTCCCCCCCAGTTCGGTGACCAGTTCGGGCACCGCACGGGAGGTGATCAGGTTGTGGATCACGGTCGCTCCGGGGTGCTTGGCCAACTCGCGCTCGGCGATCAGCCCGGTCAGTGCGGAGGGACTGACTCCGACGCCGTGCTCATCGACCAGGAAGCACCGGTCCGCGTCGCCGTCGAAGGCCAGACCCAGGTCGGCGCCTTCGGCCCGGACCCGCTCGCTGAGGTCCTTGAGGTTCTCCGGCTCGATCGGGTTCGCCTCATGATGGGGGAAGGTGCCGTCCAGTTCGAAGTACATCGGCACCATCTCGATGCCGGGCAGGGGTCCCAGCACGGCAGGAGCGGTGAGACCAGCCATACCGTTGCCGGCGTCGACGACCACCTTCAGGCTCCGACCCCGGACCGGGGCGAGATCGTTCAGGTGTGCCGCATAGGCGTCCAGTACGTCCTGGTAGGACTCGGTGCCGGTACGCGGGGTGGTGACCGGCCCTCCGGACGCGATCAGGTCGCGGATCTCGCTCAGTCCGGTCTCGGCTCCCACTGGGAGCGCTCCGGCCCGGCACAGCTTCATGCCGTTGTACTCGGCCGGGTTGTGGCTGGCGGTGAACATGACGCCCGGATGTCCCAGGTGTCCCGAGGCGAAGTAGAGCTGATCGGTGGAGGCCAGCCCGATGTGAACCACGTCCGCCCCGGCCCCGGTGGCTCCGGCCGCGAAGGCAGCCGCGAGTTCCGGTGAACTGGGGCGCATGTCGTGACCGATCACCACATGGTCGGCGCCGAGCACCCGAACGAACGCGGCACCGGTGGCTCGAGCGAGCTCGACGTCGATCTGATCGGGGAAGGTGCCCCGGACGTCATACGCCTTGAAGACGGCGGACAGATTCGAAGGCTCGAGCGTCGAGGACATGAGGATGAGCCTATCGAGACAGCACACCCGGTGACGTGCGCAGGGGCCCGGCGGTCGTCACCGCGGAAATTTCTCAGTCGCTGGGCAGGACTCGCAGATGCCCGTGCCGGCGGCCTCGGCTGGGGTCGTCGCCCTTCTCGACCTCGACCGCAGGAGGGCGAGCCGCCTCCCGGACCGCGTCGGCCAGGGCCAGCAGATCATCGGTACTGGGACCGGCCTCAGGCAGGTCGGAGGCGAGGCGAAGTACCTCCCAGCCGCGGGGAGCGGAGAGCCGCTCGGCGTGGGTGGCACACAGGTCGTAGGCGTGCGGCTCGGCGTAGGTCGCCAACGGGCCGAGCACTGCGGTGGAGTCGGCGTAGACATAGGTCAGCGTGTAGACCGCGGGCCGGCCGCAGGCGGTGCGCGAACAACGACGAGCAGTACTCACGTGGCGAACGGTACCGTGCGAGACCCGCCGGACGGCGGCGGCGCGCGGTCGGAGTAGACCACCCGCCTCGACACCCTCCCTGCTCCGCCACTCTCGACCCACCACGTCCTAGGCTCGGAGGCGTGAGTCCCTATACCCCCGCGATCCCGGAGGCATCGGATCCCGGCCACGCACCCGGGTCGCACCGCACCGTACTGACCGGCGCCCAACGGCGCTCCGGGCGCGACCGCCGGGGCCGGGGCATGCGCGGTCCGGCGGTGTATCCCAGGGTGCTCGGTGAACCCGAGCAACGCACCAAGCGCCAGCGCTTCGACGATCTGCTGCTGGGCTTGGTCACCGAGATCGACGCCCACTGGTCGGAGCGTCTGGGGCTGGTCGAGTACGCGGTGGAGGACGTGCCGATCCTGCCGAGCGACTGGCACGAGGAGCAGGTACCGCTCTCCTCACTCGTCCGAGGCCGGGGTGGCGAACCTAGTCGGCTGGTCTTCTTCCGGCGTCCGATGGAACAACGTTGCGAGACCCGCTCCGATCTGGAGGCGATGGTGCTCACCGTGGTGGTGGAACAGATCGCCGAACTCGTCGACCTGCCGCCCGAGGACATCGACCCTCGCTACGGCAGCAACGACTGAGTGCCCGTAGCCACAGGTCAGCGCATCAGTGCAGGGCCGGTCTGACCGCGGGCACCAGATTGTCCAGAACCAGGGGGGCGAGCTGCAGGTGGGCCAGCCGTCTGCTGCTCAGCTCCACGATCCCGCCGACACCGGTATCGACCGGATCGAACTCCAGCCAGGCCGCCCGGTCCGGCAGTTCGAGGACCGCCACCTCTCCAGGGGCGACCAGCGCATCGAGCGGATCCAACTCCCGCCCCTGGGCCGTGCGTAGGTGCACCGTCAGGGTCCCGTCCTTGGTGGCACCGGCCAGCAGCAGTCTCTTCACACCCCGCGGCAGGGGCGAGCCCGTGTCACCGCCCAGGGACTGTACCGAGGCGGCCTGGACCAGGTCCCGGTCGCTCAGGCCGCTCAGCCCGGCGGTGATCGGCCGGGCCGCGCTGACCCTCAACCCGAGCGCCCCCTTGGCCGCCTTCGAATCGAGTACCTCGGTCAGGTCGACCTGACGCACACTGCCTGGCGGCACATCCAGTTCATCGAGGCCCGCGGGAGCGAACTCCGAGCGCGCCGTCATCACCTGGACCGAGACTCGGGTCTGATCGGTTCCGGGATTGGCCACGGTGAGCAGTCGTTGCTGTGCGGAGGACCCCAGCCCGAGCAGTCGGACCGTCGTAGCCGGACGCGCCTGAGCTGCCAGCCAGTCGGTCGTGGAGACGGTGGTTCCCAGTGGCGCGAGGCGGTCGGCCACGGCGACTCCCAGCCGGCCTCTGGAGACCAGCACCTGGAGCGCGAGGTCCTTCCGCTCCGGCACCACCTCGGTCAGGTCCACCCGGGTGGTGCCGTGGCCGGGGACGCTGAGTCCTCGTAGCGCCGGCACACTCAAGGGACCGCCGTCGCCGAAGACCGCCACGTCGGCTACCGCGGTCCCATCGTCGGGATTGGTCAACTCCAGCACCGAGCGATGCTCTGCCCCGGCCCCCACCCCGGTGAACCACTGCTCGGGCTGGGGGCCGAGGCAGGTCACCCCGGCCCGGTTCCGCTGGGCCGAGGCTGCGTCCGGCTCGGTCGTCAGGATCGCGGTCAGACCGGTGGCCAGCGGCCCGGTCCCGGTCACCACCTGACCGGATGTCTGAACCACGGCCCCGGCTGCCAAGGGCACCGTTCGGGCCTCCTGATCGCCGGAGCGGATCGCCAGTTCGCCGCCGCTGCTCGGGTCGGCCACCGCGGTCAGCACCACCGAGTCACCCATCGAGGTATCGACAGGCTTCTTCTTGCCCTTCTTCGTGACCGAGGCGTCCGGGCCGGCTCCGGCCATGGTCGAGGGACAGATCACACTGGCGCCCGACAGCGGGGTCCGGGTAGGCGGTCCGCTCACCCGGTTCGCCTCTTCGGGCTGGACCAGCGCGAGCGCGGCGATCGTCAGCAGGGGTAGCAGCACGGCCAGCAGGAGCAACGGGTTGAAGGCACCGCCGCGGCTCCGGCCGCCACCTCGGCCGCGTCGCCCACCGAGTCCTCCTCGTCCTCGACCTCCGCTGCCGGAAGTCGCCCGACGGCGGCCGCCCGCGGGTGTGGGAGCGACCGGCTCCTGCCCGGGTTCACTCATCGACGTCTTCCCCCAACGGTCCGCCCTGCGATCGGCCCTGCGATCTGCTCTGCGTTCTGCTCTGCGACCCGCTCCGCAGGTCCGGTCCGCACATCACCAGGAGCACCAGGACCGCCAGCACCTGCACGCCGAGCAGGAGCATCCGGCCCGGCGAGACGGTGGTGCCCAGACCATCCGCGGCCAGCGGTCGATCCACCTTCCAAGCTCGGGTACTGCGGTCCTCCGCACTGGCCGGTTGCAGCCCCACGGTGGCGTCCAGGGTGGCCGCGATCCGTCCGGCGACAGGCTCGCTCATCACCACATACTCGATTCCGTCCGCAGCCAGTGCGTCGACCAGGTCGGGGTCCGGATCCGCGGTCAGCCCCTTCACCACCGCCGTGAATCTCTCATCCTCGGGCGTGAGCGCCAGGATCTCGTCCTCACCGACGGTGATCCCGTCGTCACGGCGGATCCGGTAGGTCAGCCCGTTCTCCACGCTGCCGGCCAGCACCAGCACTCCATGGCCGGGGCCGAGCCGCGAGCTCTGCTCCATATATGCAGGAACCACGGAGTCCTGTTGCGCGGTGAGCTCCCCCGAACCGTCGCTGAGCCACCACAGCATTCCCGTCACCGGCACGCAGCCGACGATCACGGCCAGGGTCACCCCGACCGCCCGCCGGATCGTGACCCGGGCCTCGAATCGGCGCGCCGCGGAGCCCAGCCCGAGCGCCACCGCGGCCACGAAGGTGCCCTGCAGCAGCACCACGAACAGACCCAATCCGGGAGCACTCGCGCTGAGGCCCAGGTCCAGGCGGACGAAAGAGAGTGCGGCGACCACGACGGCCGTGGCCAGAGCCACCAGCCAACAGCCGAGCACCGCGATCCGACTGCGCCGAGGCAGCAGCGCGGCGATCGCGGCGATCGCCAGCAGCAAGCCCGCCACGGTGGGTGATCCGGTGCCCTCCAGATGTCCGGACAGCAGACCGGTGAAGCCGACGGGTGAGACCGGCAACCGGCCGGCCTCCAGCAACAGGCCGACCCGGGCGCCCGAGAAGATCATCGGCACCAACCAGGGTGCCAGCAGCAACGGCACCGCGACCAGGGCCAGGATCGGCGGCAGCCACGAACTCCGGTCGGTGAGCAGGGTCCGGGAGACCACCCGGGCGAACACCAGGAGAATCGCCACCAGGGCCACCGCGACCGGCCACACCATCGGCACGAATGCGGCCATCAGGGCCAGCAGCACCCCGGTACGCCAACCCGCGCGCCAGCGACGGCGTGGTTCCGGGTCCGCGAAGCCGAGTGCCGCGTGGGCCAGCCAGGGCAGCAGACCAGCGGCCACCACGATCCCGAATCGGCCCTGTCCCCAGGCACCGGAGGTGGCCGGCACCAGCCCGTAGGTCAGCGACCCCCAGACCAGCACCCAGCGCGGCACCCCGGCTGGGTCGACCACGTGCCCCAGTACCCGCAGAAGCCGCCAGGCGCCCCACACGCCCAGGGGAATCGAGGCCACCATCACCACAGTGATCGCGTGCGAGGCCCCCGAGACGAGGGTGCCGAGCACGGCGAGCACCGCCACATAGCCGGGTGCCGGGACGTCGCTTCCGGTCCCGAGTGCGTGATGGGACTCGGCATGCAGTCGCCACCAGTCGGCCACCGCGGTGGGGGCCGGGGACAACGCGCCCCCCAGGACCGATCCGAAGGCGTGCCGTGAGGCCACCAGAATCACCAGGAACGCCAAGGTCATCACCAGAGCGACCGGGTTGGTCAGGAAGCGGACCACCCAGCCGCTGTCGGCGTAGAACGACTCGTCCTCGTCCTCCGAAGCTCCGGCCATCCGACGACCGGCGGGTTCGGGAAGCGGCGTGACCATGGCGGCCCGCGAGGCCCGGCGGCGTTCCGCCACGTCGGCGGCCCCTTGGGTGAGGGCCGCGGTGAGGTCCACCACGAAGTCGAGGCCGTGACGCCAGGGCAGCCACCAGGGGGCCAGCAGGGCTCGGGCCCGTCGGTCCGCACCGCGTGGCGCGACGACGCCGACCTGAGCGGGATCGCGGCGGGCACGTCGGGCGACTCGCACCTGGCCTGGGTGGGCGTACACGTCGAAGAGGGCCGCGAGCTCATCACGTGCCTCGCCGGGTGCTCGGACCACGAGTAGGCCCAGCACCCGAAGCAGCGAACCGACCAGGAGCCGCAGGTACTGCCACGGGAACCGGCGCGACTCGACATTGGCCAGCAACGTGAACAATGCGGCTCGACGTTCGACCCGGTGCGGATGTGTCCCGGTGAGGGCGGTACGACGCACTCCGCGGCGAGCTGCCTCGGCATGGAACAGCACCGCCTGCGGTACCACCAAGGTGGTGTGTCCGGTCCGAGCCGCCCGCCAGCCGAAGTCGATGTCGTTGCCGAAGATCGGGAGGGCTTCGTCCAACCCACCCAGTTGTTCCAACACGTCGCGGCGGACCAGCATGCCGGCGGTGTTGACAGCCAGCACCGGTCGTACCTCGTCGTGCTGGCCCTGGTCGTACTCGCCGCGTTCCAGCCCCGTCTCCCGTCGGCCGGTGCCCGAGATGGTCACGCCGATCTCGACCAGGCGGCGCAGTGAGGGCCACTCCCGGATCTTGGGGCCCAGGATCCGGGCCTCGGGCCACTCGGCAGCGGCCCGCAACAGCGCAGCCAGCGCATCGGGAGCCGGATTGGAGTCGTCGTGCAGCAGCCAGATCCATTCGGCGGTCGGGTCGCCACGGTTCTCGGACTCGAGCCCGATCCGGACGGCGGCGGGATAACTCGTCGTCGTCTCGGCCTGCACCACCCGTACCTGGGGAGTCGCGGCTAAGAGCGCGGCTGAGGCGTCCCGACTGCCGGTGTCCACACAGATCGTGCGGTCCACCGGGCGGGTCTGGGCAGCGAGGCCGTCGAGCACGGCCGGGAGCCATCGTTCCCCGTCATGGTTGACGAGGAGGGCGGTCACGATCACCCGGGCAGCCTAACGACCACCCGGGGAGTGCGCGCCAGCAGTCAGACGGCGCGCTTCTTGAGCTTGCGACGCTCCCGCTCCGAGAGACCGCCCCAGATGCCGAATCGTTCGTCGTTCATCAATGCGTACTCGAGGCACTCGTCGCGCACCTCGCATGTCAGGCAGACCTTCTTGGCCTCCCGTGTGGACCCGCCCTTTTCTGGAAAGAACGCCTCAGGATCGGTCTGGGAGCACAGAGCACGCTCCTGCCAACCCATCTCCTCGGCGTCGGAGTCCAGGAGAAACAGTTCTCTCATTGCCTTCGCCCTCTCGACCCTTGCTTGTCCTGATCATCACGCCTCGCAGCACTTGCACCCTGGTGCTGACGAGTGCTGACGAAGAATGACCTAGTTGGAATTACATGCCTGTCGTGCACGCGAAGTCAAGCCGAACGGTGATATAAGCGACCGAAGGGGTCGAGTCTGACCTCTCCATGCGGCACGGCCCGGGCCGTGCTGGGACCGACGCCGGGTCCGACCCGTCTCTGCGGCAGAGTAGTGCCATGCACAAAATTGCCCGCGAGGTCACGGTTCTGTCCGGCGGCGTAGGCGGCGCCCGGTTCATCTCCGGTCTGCTGCACGCGATCGCCACCGGGATGCTGCCCTCGGTAGCGCCCGATGCTCGGGTGACGGTCATCGCGAATACCGCCGATGATCTGTGGTGGCACGGTCTGAAGGTGTGCCCCGACCTGGACTCGATCATGTACACCCTCGGCGGCGGGATCGACCCCGAACGTGGTTGGGGACGGGTTGACGAGACCTGGCATGTCAAAGAGGAGATCGCCGCCTACGGGGTCGAACCGACCTGGTTCGGGCTGGGTGATCGGGACCTGGCCACCCACGTGGTGCGTACCGAGATGCTCGACGGCGGCTACCCGCTCTCGGCCGTTACCGAGGCGCTGTGCCGACGTTGGCAGCCCGGGGTCCGGCTGCTCCCGATGAGCGACGATCGGGTGGAGACCCATGTCGTGGTCACCGATCCGGATCAGCCATCGGGCCGCCGGGCGATGCACTTCCAGGAGTACTGGGTTCGGATGCGGGCCTCGGTACCGGCCACTGCGGTGGTCTATGTCGGATTGGAGGAAGCCAGCCCCGCACCTGGTGTCATCGAGGCGATCGGGGACGCGGATCTGGTCTTGTTCTCTCCCTCGAACCCGGTGGTCTCGATCGGTACGATCCTCGGTGTCGAAGGGGTCCGGGAGGCCCTCCGGGCCACCGCGGCGCCGGTCGTGGGCTTCTCTCCGATCATCGGGGGCGGGCACGTGAGCGGCATGGCCGACCAGTTGCTCCCCAGCCAGGGCGTGGAGGTCTCCGCGACCGGGGTCGGCCTGCATTACGGTGCCCGCAGCGCCGAGGGTGTGCTCGACGCGTGGTTGGTCGATGACGTCGACGAGGGCGCGGTGGCCACGCTGCGCGAGGCCGGGATCAAGGCGGGCGCGGCCCCGCTGTGGATGCGATCGCCCGAGACCACCGCTCAGATGGTCGCCGATGCCCTCACGTTGGTGGGTTGATATGACCCCGACCGAGCCGAGCGAGGAACGAGCGAGCGACCGAGGGGTCGAATCCAATGCTGCCCCGACCGAGCCGAGCGAGGAACGAGCGAGCGACCGAGGGGTCCAGCGCATCGAGTTGTTCTCCCGCGACGGGTTGCCCCAGATCCGTCCCGGCGACGACTTGGCCGGACTGCTGGCGAGCGCCTATGAGTACGCCGACGGAGACGTCCTGGTGGTGACCAGCAAGGTGGTCAGCAAGGCCGAGGGACGAGTCCGCATCGGCGAGCGCGAGGCCGCTCTGGCGGAGGAGACGGTGCGGGTCGTGGCCCGGCGCGGCAACACCACCATCGTGCGCAACCGACTGGGCCTGACCATGGCCGCGGCCGGGATCGACGCCTCCAATGTCGAAGCCGGGTCGATCGTGTTGCTGCCGACCGACCCCGATGCCTCTGCCCGGGAGATCCGCGAGCGCCTGTACCGCGAGACCGGCTACAACGTGGCCGTGGTGATCACCGACACGGCGGGGCGGGCCTGGCGTGACGGGCAGACCGACATCGCGATCGGCGCGGCAGGGCTGCTGGTGGCTGAGTCCTTCGACGGTCGCACCGACCCGCACGGCAACGATCTGGTGGTGACCCTGCCGGCGGTGGCGGACGAGATCGCCGGAGCCGCCGAATTGATCCAGGGAAAGCTCGGCGGCCGCCCCAGCGCCCTGTTACGGGGCCGGGCCGACCTGGTCCTACCGATCGGTGACCACGGGCTCGGGGCAGCCAGCCTGATCCGCCCCGAGGGCACCGACCTTTTCGGCCTGGGGGCTCGCGAGGCAGTGCTTCAGGCGCTGCGTGGAGCCGGAAATCAACGGCTGCCATTCGGCGCCCCGGTCGAAACCAACGAGCTGCTCGAGGTGCTCGGCCGTCTCACCGGGACCACCATCACGCTCTCCGGTCGCGCCGAGGACGGGTCCACCGTTCTGGAGTTCTCTGCGCCGCCTGGTGCCCCCTCGCCGCCCGTCGAACGGGTGGCGCTGGCGGCCTTGTGCTTCGCCCACGGATGGCAGGTGATCCGACCGCCCGACTCCTCAGATCCCGTAGTGGCCCACGTGTCACCGGTATTTCCGTAGACTCCAGCCACCGTCATCATCCGACTGCGACCCCCGAGACCACCGAGGACCCAAGACCGTGGCCAAGCAGGACAATCTCGCCAAGTTCAATCGCCGCTCCGCCGGCAAGGAATTGCGCAGCATCCAGGAGAAGAACGAGCGTCGGCGCAACCTGACCGTGTTCGGCATCGTGGGTCTCGCGGCCGCCCTGATCATCGGGGTGGCGCTGATTCCGGTGGCTAAGGAGTGGCTCAACGAACGCAAGTTCTCCGACAAGGACGTTCAGGCGATCGGGGCACCGGCCAAGGTCTGCAGCGAGATCGTGACCAAGCCGGCCACCGGGGAACAGCAGCACGTGACCCCGGGCACCCCGCTCGACTTCGCGGACTCGCCGCCCACCTTCGGCACGCACTACGACACCTGGGAGCCGATCCAGAAGAAGTTCTACAGCAAGAAGGACCGCCCCGAGATGGGGTACCTGGTGCACAACCTGGAGCACGGCTACACGATCCTGTGGTACGACGAGACCGCGGCCAAGGACGACGATGTGATGAACGAGATCAAGGGCCTGGCCAGCAAGTTCAACAGCGACGACACGAACTACCGCAACAAGTTCAAGGCGGCCCCCTGGACCGCCGAGGACGGCGAAGCGTTCCCCGAGGGCAAGCACATCGCGCTGACCCACTGGTCCGTCGGCCGCTCCGCCGACGGCGAGGAGGGCGAGCACGTGGGCGTGTGGCAGTACTGCTCCGAGCCCAGCGGTGCCGCATTGGAGGACTTCATGAAGAAGTACCCCTACACCGACACCCCCGAGCCCAACGCCATCTGACCGGTCGGTAGCGCCGGACTCCGGTCTCAGAGCAGGTCGTCACGGCCGGCCTCGGCCAGCGCCGTGACGACCTGCTTCACGTCCTGGGCCCGGTCCCGGGTGGTGATCAGCAGTGCGTCGGGAGTGTCGACGACCACCACGTCGTCCAGGCCGATCACCGCGACGGTACGGCCGCTCACCGGGATGACCAGGCCGGAGGAGTCGACCCCGCGTACCAGGTCGCTGTCGCCCAGGACCGTCATCGCCCCCTCCTCGACCCCCAACAGCCCGCCCAGAGAAGCGAAGTCTCCGACGTCGTCCCAGTCGAAGGCGGCCGGTACGACCGCCACCCGTCCGGCGTCGGCGGCCGGTTCCGCCACGGCATGGTCCAGGGCGATCTTCGGCAGGCTCGGCCACAGCTGGGGCAGCAGGGCGGGCTCCGCGGCGATCCGACGCAGCGTCGCGGCGAACTCCGGATCGTTCTCACCGAGCAGGTCGAGCAGCACGCTCGGACGCACCACGAACATGCCCGCATTCCACAGGTGCACCCCGTCGGCCAGGTAGCCGGTGGCCGTGGCCAGATCCGGCTTCTCGACGAACCGTTCCACCCGGTGCACCCGGTCCTGACCGGCCAGTTCCTGGCCGAGCCGCACGTATCCGAACCCGGTGGCCGGGTGGGTGGGAGTGATGCCGAGGGTGACCAGCCACCCCTCTCGGGCGGCCTGCACCGCGCGTTGCACACAGGCGTTGAACTCGTCCGCGTCACCGATCACATGGTCGGCCGCGAACGACCCCATCACCGCGTCGGGATCACGCCGTTCCAGTAGCGCCGCGGCCAGACCGATCGCCGCCATCGAGTCACGTGGGGACGGCTCACCTAGTACGTCCCCGGGATCCACCTCGGGTACCTGGGCCAGTACCGCCTCACGGTGGACCGCCCCCGTCACCACGAGGATCTGACCGGCCGAGGGTTCGAGCAGCCGGTCGACGGTCGCCTGAAGCAGGGTCCGCCCGGCGCCGGTGAGGTCGTGCAGGAACTTGGGCTCGCGGGTCCGCGAAAGCGGCCACAGGCGGGTACCGGCACCTCCGGCCGGGATGACGGCCCAGAACGAGGTGGTCGGCTCGGTGTCGGCATGGGTCATGGGCGCGAGAGTAGAGCACGCCCACCGCCCTCCTAGGCTGGGGGCCGTGAACAGCCCGCAGACCTTCGCCGAGGCCCTGGACCGACAGTTGCGCCGCGAGCCCGGCCGACCCTTGATCACCTTCTACGACCACGCCGGCGACGAACGGGTCGAACTCTCCGTCACCACCTACGCCAACTGGGTGGCCAAGGCCTCCGGGCTGCTGGCCGACGAGTGCGACCTGGAGCGCGGCGACACGATCGCCCTGGATCTGCCCCCGCACTGGCTGGGTCCGGTCTTCCTCGGTGCGGCCTGGACCCTGGGACTGATCGTGGTCCCGATTCCCGAGGGCCGGCAGGATCTGCCCGATGCCCTGGTCTGTGGCCCACACACCCTGAGTCGATGGGCCGAGTTCGCCGAGCAGCTACCGGTGCTGGCCTGCAGCCTCTTGCCGTTCGGCGTTCGGTTCGCCAATCCGATCCCGCCCGGAGTGCGGGACGTGGGGGTCGAGATCTGGGGCCAGCCGGACGGATTCACGGCCTGGGATCCGCCCTCGGGTGAGGATGCCGCATCGGAGCTCGGGGGCGTCATCACGACTCAGGCCGCAATGCTCCAGGCGGCCGCCCTCGGGAGTCTCCTCGCCGAGGGCGGCCGTCTGCTCTCGGTGACGAACCCGGCTTCCCCTCCGGAGTTCGACACCTTCATCGAACCGCTCGTACGTAGCGGTTCGCTCGTGGTGGTCGCCAACGCCGACCCGGCACGGCTCGACGAGACCGCGGCCGCGGAGCGGGCGACCTCCCGACACCGAGGTCGTTGAAACGAGATCGGTGCCGGGGAGTCGACTGGTCAGTCGGCCAGGTCGTAGGCGGTCATCCCCTCGCCCAGGAGCCGGCGGATCCGGTAGCCGGAGGCCGCATCCAGCACGAAGAGTCGACCGGTGCTGCGCTCTCGTACCACCGCGTCGGCCGACTGGGTGGTCCGAGCCAGGCTGGAGACGCCCAGGACCCAGTCGTACCCGGCGGTGCTCACCGGCAGGGTCAGGAACGCCGCCGAGGGCGCGGCGATGCGGGGCTTGAACCCGGCCTTGCCGTTGCCGGGATAGAGCCACTTGGTTCCGGCACTGTCGGTCGCCGCCAGATCAGGGAACCCGTCTCCGGTGACATCACCGATCACCTGGACGTTGGAGTAGCTCTGCCAGCCGGATCCGATCTTGGCGCGTTTGGCCAGCCGGCCCCCGCCCTTGCCGCGATAGAGCACCAGATTGCCGTTCGCCATCCGGGCGATCACGTCGCCCTTGCCGTCTCGATCCCAGTCGCCGGCGTTGAGCACCAGCGTGGTCTTGGCGAACGAGCGACCGGTGTCGATCGGGTTGCCCAACTCATAGGTCTCCGCATTGGGCAGGACCACCAGGGAGTTGCCGCGGCGGGCCACCAGGTCGGCCCCGGCCCCGTCGACCAGGTTGCCTACGGTACTGATCTGGTTCATCCCGGCCGTGCTGGTGCGGGTCGGTCCGAACGGCGTGCCGAATGTACCGTCGCCCTTGGACGGGAAGATCATCATCGCGCCCGAGGAGGTCCGGGCCAGCAGGTCGGGACGGCCGTCTCCGGTGAAGTCGGCGCCACCGACGAAGGCCCGATAGCCGGACCAGTTGCCGGGGATGACGCGAGCGGCACGGAACTTGCCGCCTCCCTTGTTGATCCGCAGGACCAGACGTCCGGACGCGTCCTTGGCCACCAGGTCACGTCGGCCGTCCGAGGTGACGTCGCCCACCCCCACGAACGAGGAGTAGCCCTTGAAGCCGCGCCCCAGCCGGACCGCCCGGAAGCGGTGCTTGCGGGTCTGCAAGATCAGCGTCGTCCGCTTGGTCTTCCGGTGCCGGGCGATCAGGTCCGCCCGCCCGTCGCCGTTGATGTCGCCCACGGCCGTCACCTGACGGTAGTTCCGGAAGGCCTTGAAGACCCGGCCGGCCCGGCCGAATCGGCTGCCCCCCTGTCCAGGCTTGACGGCCAGGAAGCCCTTCTTCGAGACCATCACCAGGTCGGCACGGCCGTCACCGGTGAGATCCGGGCTGAGGAACACCTGACGCTTCTTGGACCATCCGGTGGACACGCTGCGCGGAGCCGCGAAGTTGGTCAGCCCGCCGGTGGGCAGCACCAGGCCCCTGCCGTCGGATGCCCGTCGCACCACCAGGTCCGGGTAGGTGCGGCTGGTCAGGCTGGAGCGGATGGCGGCTCCGGTCCACGTACTGCCCAGGTTCGTGCCGTCGTTCGTGGCAGGCGGTGGGGTGACCGGTGGGGTGGCACCCTTCTGCAGGGCGGCCGCCTTGTTCCGGATCTGCGGGATCTTGGCATACAGATAGCGCCCCGGACAGGCGGTGCTGCCTGCGTCGCGGTGACCGCTGATCGCCTGGAAGTTCTTCGCCCCGATCTTCTGCTTGGTCGAGGACGCCGAGACACCGTTGGCTCCGAGCTTCCAGGCGAACAGCGATGCGTACGCGTTCAGCAGTGCCTGGCTGGGCTGGGCGATGTCATAGTTTCCGATCGCTGACGCCGCGAACGAGTACTGGTTGTAGTTGAGGGTGTGTGCTCCCACGACGGCCTTGTTCACGCCGCCGTAGCGTCCCTCCCAGATCCGGCCGAACTTGTCGATCAGGAAGTTGTAGCCGATATCGCTCCAGCCGCGCGAGCGCACGTGGTAGCTGTAGATGCTCCGGATGATCCCCGGTACCTCGGCCTTGGTGTAGTCGTTGCCGTTGACCGTGTGGTGCACGAAGCCGCCGTTGATGCTGCCGTAGTGCAGCGAGGACTTATCCCGGATGGACTCGTTGGCACCCCACTGGGCCCGCGAGTAGATCGTGGGCTTGGGCGCGGACAGCTTCTTTGCCTGGAGCACCAGACCATCCGATCCGGCGCCCTCCTCACCGGTGGTGCTGGACGCCTCGGACCCGTCATCGGTCGCACTGTCTGGATCGGGCAGGGTGGCGGTATCGATGGCCGGTGCCTCAATCTCGGTCTCGGGGGTGCTGCCGAGTTCCTCCGCTTCGACCACGGCCATCCGGAGTCCCCGCGGCGGAGTGCCATCGGTGATGGTTCGGACCTGGACCTGGTCGACCCGTCCCACCACGGTGGGTTCGGTACCCGGCCGCTCCCGGCTGGCCTCGGTGGTATCGGGGTCCGGGCCGTGCTCGTCGTGATATTCCAGATCGGACCAACCGGACCAGTCGCCGTCGGTGTTGGTACGGATCTGGATCTCGATCCCTGCCTCGCCCACCTCCTGATCGGCATCCCAGGTGACTCCGACGGTGCCGAAGGTATCCACCTGCTGAGGAGCCGCCAGGAGCTCGGTACGCCCGTCCGGGGTCGCGGTGGTGACGGCCGGCGATGACTCTTGGGTGGCCGGGTTCTCGGTCTGGGTGCCCTCCGGCTCGATGGTCGCCGAGGAGGATGCCTCCGGCGTCGGATCGGCACTGGCGGTGTCGCTCGGCATGGGCGCCTCGCCCGAGTCGGCCGCACGTCCCAGGCGCTGGGCCTTTTCGTCGCCCCGCGTCCCCGGGGCCGTCGAGGTCGCGGAGGTGAGGTCGTACTCGGTCACTCCGGCATCGACGGGAGCGGCGGCCACCTCCGAACGCTGCTCGGTCGCATCCGCCTCGGGGCTCTGCGGCCGAGACGAATCCTGGGTGGCGGCTGCGGCGACTCCGGACCCACCCGGGGGTGGCGTCGCCGGTGCCTGCGCTGCCGGGGTGTCACCCACCACATCGAGCGATACGACGTTGGCTGCCGGGATGACGATGGCAAGGACGGCCGCGAGTGCCAACAACTGCTGGCAGGCGGTGGTGAATCGGGCTTGACGTGAGGTCATTTGAGAACTGCTCCAGTGCCGGGGAAGGTCACACAGGGAACAAGTTTCACATCAGTCACACCAGTTACCCAAGGAAATCTGAGTAACTACAATGATGTAATTTCCAGTCGACACGCCGCCAATATCAAGATTTGTCAACTCGATGAGGGTAATTCGTGTTCCGAACCGGCTCGAATCGACCGCCGCGCACCCCCGAATGCACCGGACGCCTGCCCGAGATCGGGCAGGCGTCCGGTAGAACGTCGGTAGGTGTGTTCGGTGCTCAGACGTCGTTGCCGAGCTCGTCGTCCAGGAGCTCCTGGTCGTCCTCGGGGTCGTCGTCGTACTTCAGGTAGGCGATGCCTTCCTTCGCCGGGCCGTCGAATCCCAGCTTGCCCTTCTCCAGTACCAGCACGCGCTCGCACATCTTGCGCACCGATCCGGGTGAGTGCGAGACGTAGAACAAGGTGACCCCGGAGTCGCGGATCTCCTTCATCTTGGCCATGCACTTCTTCTTGAACGGCTTGTCGCCCACCGCCAGCACCTCATCGGCGATGAAGATGTCGCAGTCCACGTGCACCGCCACCGCGAAACCCAGACGTGACTTCATCCCCGAGGAGTAGTGCGCCACCGGGGTGTCGAGGAACTTGCCGATGTCGGCGAATTCCACCATCTCATCGAAGCGCGCGTTCGTCTCCACCTCGCTCATCCCCAGGATCGCGGCGTTCAGATACATATTGTCGCGGCCGCTGAGCTGGGGGTGGAAGCCGGCCCCGGTGGCGATCAGACCCGCGATCCGACCCCGCTTGAGCACGCTGCCTCGATCGGGACGCATGGTGCCCATCACCAGGTTCAGCAGGGTCGACTTCCCCGACCCGTTGAGGCCCATCAGGCCGATGGACTCGCCCTGCTGCACGGTGAAGGAGACGTCATCGACGGCATTGAAGGTCTCCGAGGAGACCTGCCCCCGCAACTTCGCCATCGCGATGCGCTTGATGGAGCGGTGGTAACGCATGGTGAACGTCTTGGTCGCGTTCTCGACGATCAGGGACTCGGTCACAGCAGGCGCTCCGGGATCTTGGCCTCCAGCTTGCTGAACGCCCACTGGGCGAACCCCAGAAACGCGACGCCCACCACCAGCATGATGCCCCCGCGCAGCCACAGGTCCGAGGGGAACGAGGTCAGCGCCGTCTTCTCGGGGTGGGTCGTGGTGCTCAACCAGACGCCTCGCTGCATCAGCAGCACCGCCTCGGCCACCGGGTTCATCAGATAGACGTAGTTGGCGAACCAGCTCGGGAACTTCTCCTGGACCATCGTGAACGGGTACATCATCGGCACCATGAAGTTGGTGAACATGGTGAGCGTGGCCACGATCTTGCCGAAGTCCTGGAAGTAGACGTTGAGCGCCGAGAAGATCAGACCCAGGGCGGTACCGAACAGCGCCACGATCGCGAAAGCGAGCGCGATGGCCGTGATCTCCACGGCATCGGGACGCCAACCCAGCCAGACCGACACTCCGGCAAGCAGGATCAGCTGCGGGATCGTGTGGTAGAGCGAGACCAGCATCGAGGCGACCGGGAAGGTCTCCTTGGGCATCGCCAGCTTGCGGACCAGCGCCTTGTTGGCCGAGATCGACCTGGTGCCGGCATTGAACGTCTCGGTGAAGTAATGCACCACGACCATGCCGGCGAACAGGTGGATCGCGAAGTTCTCCACACCGTGGCCTCGCCCCATCATCAACTGGAAGATGAAGAGGTACATGCAGAACCGAGTGAACGGCATGATGTAGGACCAGGCGAGACCCAGGAACGATCCTCCGTAGCGTGCCTCGATCTCCCGACGCACCAGCAGTTTCATCAGGTAGCGCCCACGAAGCACCCCCAACAGCCCGGAGGTGTCCGAGGGCGCCTCCAGCGGCAGGCCGGAGACGTCGCGCCGCTCCCCGTGCCAGACCGGCTCGGTCGTGCTGTCAGCGACGCTCATGCGCGTACTCGCTTCGCTCCGTGCGCGCATGAGGCACGAACGCACTGCGCCGGATGATTCACTCGCTGAGGCTCGTTCATTCAGCTTCCGTTCGCCTCTCGGCGGCATCGTCGGTCGCCCGGATCGGCTCGGTGGGGGCGGTCCAAGGTCGGAACGTCTCCTCCCAGGCGTCGGGAGAGGTGATCCGGCCCAGGGCGTCACGGTACTGCTCGGCTAGTTGCGGCCACTCGGCGTAGAACCGCTTGTGCAACGCGGTGGAGCGCTTCACCAGGTCTTTGAACTTCTCCGGGTCCCGCTGGTAGAGCGCCGCCGAGGTGCCGTCCTTCATGGACACGATCGCCGAGTCCAATCCGACCAACCGGTACCAGAACGCATCCATCCCGGCCACCGCCGCCTCGGGATACTCCCGGGACAACGCTCGGGGCTTCTTGAGCTGTCGCAACGGTGCCAGTGCGGCCGTCATCAGGCGTGCCCGGCGGTGCGGGATGAGAAACTCGTCCCGACCGCCCTTCTTCAACTTGGATCGGCGCACCGGCGGGAACGAGTCGACGTCGGCCTCGAGCACCGCGTCGGTGAACTGCTTGCGGTAGGCGTTGACCTGAGGCAGCTTGGTCGCGAGTTCCTCGTGCAACCGGTCGGGTCCGGCCAGCAGATCCTCCAACGCCATCAGCCGCAGCTCCGCGGTGGAGTACTGCATCGAGGCGATGTGCTTGACCTGGTGCGCCCAGGAGTCCCAGACCAGCCGGCCACCGTGCTCGTAAGGCGAGTGCAGCAAGGCCGCCACGAATCGGTTGCGCTGGTGGAAGTAGGACTGCCAATCGACGCCGTCGTTCTTGTCGGTCCACGGGATGTGCCACACCGCGGCCCCCGGAAACGACACGGTCGGATATCCGGCCTGTCGGGCCCGCAGGCCGTACTCCGAGTCGTCCCACTTGATGAAGAGCGGCAGGCTCAACCCGATCTCGCGCAGTACCTCGGTCGGAATCAAGCACATGAACCAGCCGTTGAAGTCGACGTCGACGCGTCGATGCAGCCAACGAGAGGAGCGCAGGTTACGCGCGGAGAAGTCCCAGTCGTTGAAGACGGTGGAGGGCGAGTGCCACCAGAAGTTCCACTGTGAGACGACCTCGCCCAGTGAGTGCAACCGGGACCGGTCGTAGAGACTGAACATGTGCCCGCCCACGATGGTGGGGGTCTTGGTCAGGTCCGCGAAGGTGACCGCCCGGATGATCCCCTCGGGCTCGCAGACCACGTCGTCGTCCACCATCATCGAGTACTTGGCGGTACCGGCCTGCACGATCTCGAGCTGGCCCCGGGCGTAACCGCCCGAGCCACCCAGGTTGCCCTGCTCGATCATGGTGAGCTTGTCGCCCAGCGCGTCCCGGGCCGCCGGGTAGGCCTCGGCGTCGATCACCTTCTGGGTGCCCTGCTCCATCACGTACACCCGGTCCAGCAGCGCCTTGACCCCCTCGTCGCCGGCCAGTTGGGCCAACAGCTCGGAGCAGAACTCGGGCCGGTTCATCGTGGTGATCGCGATCGCCAGCGAGCCCACCTCGAGCCGGTCGGCGGGAACCTCGGCGTCCCAGGTGGCCTCCACCTCGACATCGAGGTCACCGGCGGTCACGTCGAACCAGTACCAGCCACCGTCGACGAAGGGCTGCAACGGCAGGTCGAAGGTGAAGGTGCCGGAGTCACCGGTCACCTGAGCGGCATCGGCACGCTGGCTGCGGCCGTTGGCCATCGAACGGTAGACCGTCACCGCGGCACCGGCACCCACCAGGCGCACCGTCAACCGGACCTCTTCCACCACGGTCCACCGGCGCCAGTAGCCCGCCGGGAAGCCGTTGAAGTAGGTCCCGAAGGAGAGCTGTTCCCCGGAGTTCACCCGAATCTGGTGGCGGCCGGTGATCTGGTCGGGGTGAATCGTCTCGCCGGAGGCGACCTTCTGCCGGATGGTGGCGTTGTTGACCGCCACCGCCGAGCTCTCCCCACCGATGTCGTACCGGTCGGCGTCCAACGCGATCGGGTCCGGGTCGACGTAGAGCGGCAGCACGTCCACGTCCTTGTCCAGCGGCATCACCAGCCGCTGCAGGACCCGCCGGCCGGTCCGGTTCTCAGTACTCGCAGGTGCGGTACTCGCAGGTGCGGTACTCGCAGGTTCGGTGCTCTGGGGTGCGGTGTTCGCAGATGCGATGCTCATGCGTCCACTCCTCCGCTCTTGAACTCGGCACCTTCGGCGAAGTGCGGCTTCAGCTTGTTCTCGTACATCGACAGCGCCGACCCGATCGCCATATGCATGTCAAGGTACTTGTAGGTGCCCAGTCGACCGCCGAAGAGCACCATCGGCTCGGCCTTGGCCAGTTCGCGGTACTTGAGCAGAGTGGCTCGGTCCTCGGCGGTGTTGATCGGGTAGTACGGCTCGTCGTCGGGCTCCGCGAAGCGGCTGTACTCGTGTACCACGATGGTCTTACCGGCCAGGTGCTTGCGCTCGGGGTGCAGATGCTTGAACTCCAGCACCCGGGTGAAGGGCAGTTCGGGATCGTTGGCGTTCACCACACCGGTGCCCTGGAAGTCCTCGACGTCCAGGGTCTCCTGCTCCAGGTCGATGGTGCGCCAGGAGAGACGGCCCTGCGAGTTGCCGAAGTACTCGTCGACCGGGCCGGTGTAGACGATGGGCACGATGCCCTTGTACTTCTCGGCGACCGCGAAGAAGTCGGTGTCGAGCTGCACCGTGATGTTCGGGTGCTCGGCCATCCGGGTCAGCCAGGCGGTGTAGCCGTCGACCGGCAGGCCCTCGTAGGTGTCGTTGAAGTAGCGGTTGTCGAAGGTATAGCGGACCGGGAGCCGGGTGATGATGTCCGGGCTCAGCTCCTTGGGATCGGTCTGCCACTGCTTGGACGTGTAGCCCTTGACGAACGCCTCATAGAGCGGACGGCCGATCAGGCTGATCGCCTTCTCCTCGAGGTTCTTCGCCTCGGCGGTCTCGAACTCGGAAGCCTGCTCCGCGATCAGCGCGCGCGCCTCGTCGGGAGTGTGGGCCTTGCCGAAGAACTGATTGATCAGGCCCAGGTTCATCGGGAAGGAGTAGACCTGCCCCTGGTACTTGGCGAAGACCCGGTGTTGGTAGTTCGTGAACGCGGTGAACCGGCTCACGTAGTCCCAGACCTTCTCGTTCGAGGTGTGGAACAGGTGGGTGCCGTACTTGTGCACCTCGATCCCGGTCTCTTCGTCGAACTCGCTGTAGGCGTTTCCGCCGATGTGGTGGCGACGTTCCAGGACCAGGACCTTGAGGCCCAGTTCCTCGGCACAGCGCTCGGCAACGGTCAGGCCGAAGAAGCCGGATCCGACCACGATCAGGTCGGGGTGCTGCTCGGCTGCGTCGTCGCGGGCAGCATCAGGTGCGTGGGACAAGGTCTCTCCTGGTCAGGGTTGAAAGGCGCCGTCGAGTCTAGCGATCGCCCGATGGATCTAACGATCCGCTGATGGATCCGGTGTCGAGGGGATATCGAGTGGCGGTCCGGGACGATGCCGCATCTGCCAGGCGTCTCGTACCGCACGCAACACATTGCGAGCCTCGCCGAACCGGTCCCCCGCCCCGCCCCGGACCGGGCTGAGCAAGGTCACGGCCAGGGCCAGCAGCCAGGGCTTGGCCCGGACCATCGAGTTGGTGCCGTAGCGGAAGTGCACCGCGAACAGGTTGCGGTACATGTAGTAGCCCTTCCACCCCGACAGGTCGTGCTGCTGGTTGAAGTCGAGCTGACGGACCAGTACCGCGTCTCGCAGCGCCCAGATGGTGTGACCGGCCAAGCGGGCCCGGATCGCGTAGTCGACATCGTCGTAGAAGATGAAGAAGGAGGGATCGGGAAGTCCGATCCGGTCCACCACCGTGCGCCGCATCATGAAGCCCTCGAACGCGACATTCTCGACGGCGACCCGTTCCGGCATCGCGTCCCGGGTTCGATAGGTGGTCTCGACCATCGCCGTCTTGGGCTTGAGGGCCAGCGGGTTGGACAGGTCGAAGCGGAGAGCGGACTTCTCGACGAGTCGTCCGGAGGTGTCCTCGCGCACCACCATCAGGCAGTCCTCGTCGGCCGCCATCAAGGTGGCCAGACAGGTGGGTGCGGGGACCACGTCGTCGTCCACCAGCCAGATCCGGTCGAAGCCCTGTTCGGTGGCGGACTTCACCCCGGCATGGAAGCCGCCCGCCCCACCCGTGTTCTCGGCCAGCCGGATGACCTGGAGGCCGGTGTTCTCGGCCCGGGCCAACACCTCAGGCGTGTGATCGGTGCTGGCATTGTCGACGACCAGGACCGCATCCGGCTGTCGGGTGGAGAGGCTCAGTCCGGCCAGGGCGCGGGCCAACAGGTCCGCCCGGTTGTAGGTGACCAGGACCACCGCGACGGTCTCAGACCCGCTGGGGCTCCTCGCGCTCACGTGAGAAATCTCCGGTGTCCCGTGAAGTCACCGCGCAGTCCGGCCCACATCGCACCGAGGCTCAGCGTGATCCGGCTGGGATCGGGGCGGGTGAAGGAGTAGAACCACAGGGTCTTGGCCACGAACGCCAGCGCATGCGGCCAGCCGCGATAGGTCCGCAGATTGACCAGGTTGTTGCGTGCCATGCAGTAGTGCTTGAGGTCACTCGGGCTGTCGTTGTACGTCGTGCGACCGAACGCCATGGGGGTGCCCAGTTCGCCCACCGTCGGGTGCCGGAAGGTCGCCGCGACCACGGTGCCGATCCGGGCACCGGCGCGCTCGGCACGAAGCCGGTACTCGTGGTCGTCACCCCAGATGAACAGCTCGGAGCGGACCAGACCGATCCGCTCCACCAGTTCGCGGCGCACCAACACCCCATTGAACGGGATCACCACGTCGTGCAGCACTCCGGTCGGCGCGGCCTTGGACACCTCGGCCACCCGGTGCGCCACCTTGGTAGTGCCGGGGAGCCGGATCGGGAAGACGAGACGGTCGGGCTCATCGATATCGACCACCACCGGGCCCCAGAAGTCCAGGTCGGTATGGGTCAACAGATCGCTCAGGCAACCCTGATCGGGCACCCCGTCGTCATCCATCAACCAGACCAGATCGGCCCCGGCGGCCAGTGCCGCGTCCAGCCCGGTATGGAACCCGCCGGCGCCGCCGGTGTTGGTATCGAGCAGAACAGGCGTCACGAACTCGTCGGCCTGCTCCGAGAGCCAGGCACCGGTGCCGTCGGCCGAGGCGTTGTCCACCACCACCACCGCATCCAGTTCGGGCACCTGGCGCAGCACCGCGACCAGTCCCTGAACCAGTTCGAGGCGGTTGAAGGTGACCACGACACCCACGATGCGTGGGCGCACGACGGCGTCGCTGGAGTGCGGGGAGGTCACCGGCCCAGGGTAGGTGCTGCACCGTTGCTGCGAGGACTCCACGCGCCGTGACGGGGTTGTGATGTGCTCTGCATCGCACCTCTTGACGTGCTGCCGACCCGAGGAGAACCGTCCATGACCACCCTGATCGACGCCACGCTCAGCGACGACCTGGTACACGGCGCCGCCGAACTACACCGTGACGAGCGCGGTCTGGTGCCACTCCGACTGCCCCGGTGGGCCTCTTCACGGGGCGCCGATGCCCAGATGGTGATGGCGGCGGCGCAGCCCTCGGGAGTCCGGGTGGCATTCCACAGTGCGGCGACCGTGGTGGAGTTGGAGACGATCCCGATCAAGCGGGTCTACGACGGGGCCCCGGCCCGACCCGATGGGAAGTACGACCTGGTCGTAGACGGCCGCTTGGTGTCCAGTGCCACCGTGCCGGACGGCGACGTGCTGCGGCTCTCGCTCTCCGGCGGCGACTACGGGCTCGAACCCGGTGCCTCGGGCACGGCCCGCTTCGATGGTCTCGCACCGGGGCTCAAGAGGATCGAGATCTGGCTGCCACACGACGAGTCCACCCGGCTGGTGGCCCTGCGTACCGACGCGCCGGTGACTCCCCTGGACCATGAGCGTCGGGTGTGGCTGCATCACGGCAGTTCGATCAGCCAGGGATCCAATGCCACGCAGCCGACCGGCACCTGGCCCGCCGTGGCCGCCCGCCGGGCGGGCTGGGACCTGGTCAACCGCGGATTCGGGGGCAGCGCGCTGGTCGACCCATTCGTGGCCCAGCACCTCTCGGCCACCCCTGCCGACCTGATCAGCATCAAGTTGGGAATCAACCTGGTGAACACCGACCTGATGCGTCGGCGTGCCTTCGTGGCGGCACTGCACGGCTTCGTGGACCGGGTCCGCGAGGGACATCCGGACACCCCGTTGTGGCTGATCACGCCGGTCTTCTGCCCCATCCACGAACAGACCCCCGGCCCGGCCTTCCCGGATCCGGACGCCTACTCCCGAGGAGAGCTGCGGTTTCGTGCGGTCGGATCGGCCGACGAGGTGCCCCTCGGCAAGCTCACCCTGCAGGTGATCCGCGAGGTGATCGGCGAACTGGTGAGTGCCAGGGCAGAGCAGGATCCGAACCTGCACCTCTTCGATGGATTGCGTCTGTTCGGCCCCTCGGACCATGACCGGCACCCGCTGCCCGACGGCCTGCACCCGGTCCCCCAGACCCACCTCGAGATGGGGGAACGCTTCGCCGACGCGGTGCTGGCCCGAACCTGACCCCGGCCCGGGGGCAGGACTCAGCAGCTGTTGTTGAGGTCTTCGGACTGGTTCGCCGCGTAGCCGGAGTTGCGCGACCCGAGAGAGCCCCCGGTCACCGATTCCGGGGCCCGGGACCCGCCACTACCGGTACCTGACTTCTTGCCCTTGCCCGCCTTGAGCGTCTTGCCCGATCCCTCCGGGGTCTTGCCCAGCGAGGCTTCGATGGCCGAGGCGACCATCCGGTGCATCTTCGCCATGTCCGGGTCGGCGGTGTTGATCGCCGGAGGCACCAGGGAGACCGTGGCGATCTTCTGGTTCTTGGCCTTCCCGGCCAGGGTGACGAACTGGCCGAACTCGCTCGTCGGGATCGAGGTCGAGACCATCGAGCTCCCCGCCTTGGCGATCCCCTCGAAGTGGGTGAGCACCTTCTGCGGGCTCAGCTGGGTGAGCATGGCCGACATGACGCACTTCTGGCGGGCCATCCGCGAGTAGTCGTCCGAGCCCTCACGGGCCCGGGCGAACCACAGGGTGTCGTGTCCGTCGAGCTTGCGTACTCCGGGCTCGATGTACCCGGTCACGTCGCTGCCCAGACCGCCGACCGGGATCCGGTCGCGCACCTTCAGCTGCACCCCGCCGACGGCATCGACCAGGGTGCTGAACCCGGCCAGGTTCACCATCGCCCAGTAGTTGATCTTGAGTCCGGTCACGCCCTCGATAGCCGTCATCGTCGCCCGGATCCCCTTGTGCTTGCCCTTGAACTCACCGGGGTGGTCCAGCGCATAGGTCTCCAACGAGTTGAGATAGCAGCCCTCGCAGTCGTAACCGTCCGGGAACGCCTTGGCCAGGGAGGACCCCTTGGGGAAGGTGAAGTTGGTCATATTGCGCGGCAGCGAGACCAGCACGGTCTTGCCGGTACGGGCATCGATGCTCGCTACCGTCATCGAGTCGGGACGCATGCCCCACCGATCGGCACCGGCATCGGCGCCCAGCAGCAACACGTTGTAGCGACCGTCGTGGGCACCGACCACGTCGTCGCTGACCGATATCGCGTCCAGGGTGTCGTGGGTGACCTTGACCAGGTGCGCGCCGTAGAGCAGAGTGCCCGCCACCGCGAACGCCAGGCCTCCGTTGAGCGCGACCACGGCCAGCCGGTGCTGGCGTTGCAGTTCCAGGGGACGCCCCAGCCTCCACGCGTCCACGAAGAGTGCAGCCCAGCCCAGGCCGAGCACGATCATGGCGAGTCGCGACACTGCCAGGAACCGCAGATTGCTGCCCAGATCGACCAGCCAGGCCTGATCCATCAGTCCCCGGACCCCGATATAGACACCGATCAGCACGGTAAGCCCGGCCACGGCCATGGCGGTCTTACCCACCCGACGGTTGCCCGACGTGAACTGGGCCGAGCCCGGGACCACCAGCGTCATCGTGACCAGGGACAGGGCGCGCCGGAACTGGATCCGTTGGGCACGCTCTTCGGTGCTCATCCGGTTCTGGGCACCCGAGGGCGTGACGGGTGCGTCCACGCGCGACATGGATCGGCCTCTCTGACGGGGAAGGGGGAAGCCCTCCCAGTATCACCAGAGGGTGGTACGCCCGCCGGGCGCGACGCGCCGGAAGTGGCGCGATGCACCCGGGGGTCAGGCCTCGGGCTTTCGCCCGGCGCGGATCGCTGCCTTCGCCGCGAGCCGGTGCTCGCGGCGGATCAACGCCTCCCGGAATCGGCGCTCCTCTTCGGCGTCTCCCAACGCCAGCGGTGGCACCGGGCGCGGATGCCCGGACTCGTCGATCGCCACGAACACGAAGAATCCCGAGGCGACGTGCACCGGTTCGTCAGAGGCGTCACCCCACGGGGCGGCCTCGACCCGGACTCCGATCTCCATCGACGAGCTACCGACCCAGTTGACCTGGGCCAGGGTGCGCACGATGTCGCCCACATGCACCGGTCGACGGAAGACCATCTGATCCATCGAAGCGGTGACGGCCGCCCCGCCGCTGTGCCGATTGGCCACCGCCCCGGCGGTGCTGTCGGCCAGTTTCATGATCTCGCCGCCATGCACGTTGCCGAGCAGGTTGGCGGACGGAGTGTGCATCAAGGCAGCCAATGAGACCCGGGAGAACGACGGTGGGCGAGCGACAGGCGGCAGCGCGGCGTTGGCGTCGATGGTCATGCCCAGCAGGCTAACGTTGGTCGATGTGACTTCCCCCGGCAAAGGTGGACCTGAGAAGGGCACCCCCGAGTACGACTGGTTGTACGGCGGCTCCTCCAGTGGGCCCGCCGACGACGCGACCCGACCCGTGCGCGCCCGACCCGGCCCACCAGGATCACCCGGTCCGGAGCCGACCCGGATGATGCAGGTGCAACCGCGCGACGGCTCAGAGGCGCAATCACCACCGGCCGGTGGTGCGCGGTACGTGGAGCAGCCGCGCCCACGCAACAGCGCACCCGATCAGGACGCGCCACCGCCCGCCCGGCCGGCCGGTCCGGTTCGACCGGGCGGGTCAGGTGGTTCGAGTGGCTCCGGGATCCCCCGGGTACCTCGCTTCTTCCGGCCCAAGCTGCGCTGGATCCTCTACGCCCTGGTGCTCTGGGTGGTGTATCTGGTCGCCGTGCCGATCATGGCGTTCAACAATGTCACCAGCGTCGATGCGATGCCGTCCGGGGACCGGCCCGCCGAGCAGCCGGGCACCACCTGGCTGCTGGTAGGCAGCGACTCACGTCAGGGACTCACCAAGGCTCAGCGTCAGGAATATGTGACCGGTGGCGATGTCGGACAGCGCACCGACACCATCATGCTCCTGCACACCGGCAGCGGGCCGGATCTGCTCGCCTCGATCCCGCGCGACTCCCAGGTCACCATCCCCGGACATGGCACCAACAAGATCAACGCCGCCTTCGCCTACGGCGGCCCTGAGCTACTGGTCCGCACCGTCGAGCAGGACACCGGGATCCGGATCGACCACTACGCCGAGATCGGGATGGGCGGCGTGGTCAATGCGGTGGACGCGGTCGGCGGGATCGAGATCTGCCCCAAGACCCGGATGAAGGACCCGCTGGCCGGCCTGAATATCAAGAAGGGCTGCCAGAAAGCGGATGGCAAGACGGCCCTGGCCTACTCCCGCTCTCGGCACGCCCAGAGCCTGGGCGACATGGGTCGGGCCATGGCCCAACGTGAGGTCGTCGCTCAGGTAGGCAAGAAGGCGGTGTCCCCCTGGACCGTGCTGAACCCGTTCCGGTACTGGAGCCTGGCCCATGCCGCCGCCGAGATCCCCACCGTGAGCAAGGGCACCGGACCGATCGACCTGGCCAAGTTCTTCCTGGCGATGCGCTCGGTCGGCGGCGATGGAATGACCTGCGGAGTACCGATCAACTCCTGGCAGGTCACCTGGGACCCGACCCGCTCGAAGCAGTTCTTCGACTACATCAAGCAGGACAAGGTGGGTGACATGCCCAAGAGCCTGTGCACCGCCTCCGGCTTCCCCAAGAACAAGGGCTGATCCCCGGTTCTTCCGCTGATGAGGCACTTAACTGCCGCCTCACTTACCGCTGATGAGACAGTTAAGTGCCTCATCAGCGGTAAGGGGACCTCAGCGGGGGTCGAGGAGGTGCTGGCCGAGCCATTCCCCTTCGGCGAAGCCGGGCAGGATGCAGAACTCGGCCGAACCGGTCGCCGTGGTCCATTCATTGAGCTGATCGGCGATGTCCAGGCTGTGCTGGATCCGGGTGAACTGACTCCTCAGATCCGCCTGGAAGCTGAGAAAGACCAGTCCGGTCTCCGGGTCCTCCCCACTCCCCCCGCCGTCGACATAGTTGAGTCCCTTGCGGAAGATCCGGGCGCCTCCGTTGAGGTCAGGGTGTGAACGGCGGGCATGTGCGTCCGCGGCGATGATCCGCTTCCCCTGTCGGTCCTGCGCGTCGACCACCAGATCGGTGGTCTCCTCACCTCCGGTCAGCGGAGCACCTGTGGCCAGGTCACGACCGATGCTCTTCTCCTGCTCGTCCCGAGTCAGTTCGTCCCAGGTGACCAGATCCATCCTGATTCGGCGCACCACCAAGGTGGTACCTCCCCGCCAGGGCCCCGACCCGATCCAGACCGTCCTGTCGAAGGCCTCGGACCCGGGCTTCGGATTGGCTGACCCGTCGACCTGTCCGAAATGGTTCCGGCCGGTCTGTGGCTTCCCCTGCGCGGTGACCCCGTTCCAATTGCCGACCTGGCGCCAGCTCAGCCGGGCCCAGGGCCGGGCATCGGCGAGGATCCGCCGGACCGCATGGGCCACGGTGGTTCCGTTGACGCCCGCCACCAGCACGATCAGGTCGCCGCCGTTCCACCGCTGCTCCAAAGCGTCGTGCTTCATCGCAGGGACCGGCTCGTAGCCCTCCGGCAGATCGAGACCGTGCAGGGCACGGTCACCCAGTCCGACCGTCACGGTCAGATCGGCGCCGCCCTGGGCGAGCCAGGGTGTGGTGTCCCCCGGTGCGCCCCGGCCGGCGGTCAGCGCCTCGATGTCGGTGGTCCACACCCGCAGCAGCCGGGCCAGCGCCGAGGGATCCCGGGCCGGTCTGGCCGCCGGCAACAGGCGCAACGAGAGCACCTCCAGTACCGCCGGCGTGGTCTGCGCGACACCGGGCTGGTGGCTGCCGTAGGGCGATATCGTCACCGCCGTCGCGGTCGGTGCCGCATCCGATGAGGCCTCACGAGTCACCAATCCGGCGGCGATGCCGCCACCGGCCGCGGCACCGACCGCCGCGGTACCCAGATATCCGAGTAGCCCACGGCGGCCGATGCCCCGACCGGAAGGGGTAGGCGAGTTGCTCATTCGTGCGTGTGCTCGCCGGTGCCCGGCTCGTGGTAGTGGCCCTCCTCCTCAGCCGCCTCCTTGACCGGCGCGGTGATCGTCTCGCTACCGCCACCGGACCAGTTCACAGTGAAGGTGACCTCGTCCCCCGGGGCGAGGTCCCGTTTCATGTCCATCAACATCACGTGCTTGCCACCGGGCTGCAGCAGTACCCCGGTATGCGGCGCCAGGACGATCCCGTCCGGGACCTCCTGCATCACCATCGCACCGTCCTTCTCCACCATGTCATGCAACTGGACCATCCCCGCCACGTCGCTTTCGACCCCGGTAATGGTGACCGGGTCATCGGTGGTGTTGTCGAGTGCCATGAAGGCAGCGGTCATCGAGGGATCCTTGCTGCCCTGGGTGGCACGTACCCAGGGCTCCGAGATGGCGACGGCCTCCGGGCCGCCTCCTGTCTTCGCGTCAGCCTTGCCGGTCTCAGAGCCGCAACCGCTCGAGACAGCGGCCACGAGAAGGCTCGCCGCGATGAGCGCTACGGGCCTCCGCAGGCGAGCGGGTCGGGTCAGGGTGTTCTGTCGAGTCATGGTTCTTCCTTGCCAGGTGATGAGTTCGTGGCAGCGCGCCGCAGCGCCCGGTGCCGGGTCGCGGGTGGCGGCTGCCTAGGTCAGGGGGCAAGGACTACCGGTGGGCCGCGGTGCACGATCGTGGACCTGGCTCGGGCCGGGGTTCGGATGAAAGCGACGCGCCATGCGCCGGGCCCGGCCGGGCTGGGTACCACGATCCGGGCCAAGCGCCCACAGAGCGCGGCCAGCCAGAGACGCTGTCGGCAGCGTAGCGAGAGGTGGCGACCGAGCACGCCGCGGACCAATACGCGCCACAGAGACTCCTCGGCACATGCCAAGAAGAGCCCGAGCAGCACCGCGCCCCCGGTGTGCGCGGCGAGCATCGTGATGCCCTGACCCCCCACGTGCTCCAGTTGATGGGCCCACCACCCGGTGGCCTCGACGGTCTGGGCGCGATGCCCGGCCAGGCCCGTCAGAGCCAGGTGCATCAGTGCCTGACCGCCCACCAGAGCCAGCACGATCCGGCAGGTGCTCGCTCTGCTCAGCACCAGGGCCGATGCGACTCCCACCGCGACGGCCACCAGGCCGAGTAGCGTGGGCCAGTCGGGGAGCAGCCCGTCACCCGCCAGGTGTGAGACGATCCCGACCCCGGCGGCAGCGCCACCCAATAACAGGGCGCGGAATCCGATCAGTCCCACCCCGGGCCCGAGTGCGGCCGGATCGAGGGCAGTTCCACTCGGCGCCTCACGCACCCGCAGCAGTCCGGCCCTGGTCATGGCCACATGCTACCTACGACGGTGTGTCGTAGGTGCCGAACCCGGATTGAGGCACCCGAACACTTGTGACCCACCTCGCACAGATGATATTATTCATATGCATCGATTAAGGAGTGTGTGATGAACGACCGAGTGGTTCCCCCGTCCGATCTCGACGTCTTGGTCATCGGCGCCGGATTCTCCGGACTTTACGCCCTGCACCGCGCCCGCCAGCAGGGGCGCCGGGTCCACCTGGTGGAGCGGGCCGGTGAGGTCGGCGGCGTCTGGAACTGGAACCGCTACCCCGGCGCCAGGTGCGACATCGAGAGCGTCGACTACTGCTACTCCTTCGATGACGCCATCGTGGAGAAATGGAACTGGACCGAGCGCTACCCGTCGCAGCCCGAGATCCTTCGGTACCTGCAGTTCGTCACCGCCGAACTGGACCTGACCCCGTCGATCACCTTCGGAACCGAGGTCACCGCTCTTCGGTTCGATGAGAACGACAATGTCTGGGTGGTCAGCACCGACCAGGGCGACACCATCCGGGCCGAGCACGTGGTGATGGCCTCGGGTCAGCTCACCGAGGCCAACCTGCCCGCCATCCCGGGCCTGGAGAACTTCGCCGGACCGGTCCATCACACGGGCAACTGGCCGGTGGAGGGCGTCGATTTCGCCGGCAAACGGGTCGCCGTGATCGGCACCGGGTCCTCGGGCGTCCAGTCCATCCCCCAGATCGCCAAGAGTGCCGACCATCTCTTCGTGATGCAGCGAACACCGCACTACATCTTCCCGGCCCGCAACCACGACCTGGACCCGGCCTTCCTGAGCGACCTGAAGTCTCGGTTCCACGAATACCGCGAATCCGCTCGCTGGACCCCGGGCGGCACCCACCGCAAGGTCGGCGACAAGTCGTCGCTGGAGGCCACCCCGGCCGAGCGCACCGCCACCTACGAGAAGCACTGGGAGACGGGTGGCGCCGATATTCTGGCCGCGTACAACGACTTCCGGGTGAACGAGGAGTCGGCCCAGACAGCCGGCGACTTCATCGCCGACAAGATCCGGACCATGATCAAGGACCCCGAGACCGCCGAGAGGCTGATCCCCAAGGGGTATCCCTTCGGTGCCAAGCGACTGGTCCTGGAGACCGAGTACTACGACACCTACAACCGGGACAACGTGACCCTGGTCGACACCCTCGCCGATCCCATCGTGGAGATCACCCCGACCGGGTTGCGGACCGAGGGGGTGGAGTACGAGTTCGACATTCTGGTCCTGGCCACCGGCTTCGACGCACTCACCGGCGCCCTGTTCAAGATGGACATCCGCGGGGTCGGTGGCGAGCGGCTCAGCGAGGCCTGGTCGTCCGGGCCACGTACCTACCTGGGCATCGGCACCCACGGCTTCCCCAATATGTACTTCATCGCCGGGGCCGGCAGCCCCTCGGTGCTCAGCAACGTGCTGATCAGCATCGAGCAGCACGTGGAGTGGGTGACCGACCTGATCGCCCACATGGCAGAGCGGGGCCTGCACCGGGTCGACACCACCGAGCAGGCCCAGGAGGACTGGACCGCCCACGTCGCGGAGGTGGCCGCGCCGACCCTCTTCCTGAAGGGAAACTCGTGGTACCTCGGCGCCAACGTCCCCGGGAAGACCCGCGGCTTCTCCCTGTACCTGGGCGGCGTCGGTGAGTACCGCCGGATCTGCAACGAGGTCGCGGCCGACGGCTACCGCGGCTTCGAGCTCTCCTGACCGTCCCGCCTCCCCGCCGCTCGAAAGGATCTTCCATGAACGCCACGCCGACCACCGGTCAGCCGCTCGCCGGTATCCGGGTGATCGAACTCGGATCGATGTACGCCGCCCCCACCGCAGGCCGGATGCTGCGCGACTTCGGCGCCGAGGTGATCAAGATCGAGGACCCCACCAGCGGCGACTTCGCCCGCCAGTGGCAGCCTCAGCACGAGGGACTCTCGATCGGCTTCGCCCGGCTCAACTCGGGTAAGCGTTCGGTCGCGCTCAACATGCGCGAGGCCGAGGGTCGCGAGATCGCCCGCACCCTGATTGCGGGGGCCGACGTGGTGATCGAGAACTTCCGTCCGGGCCGGATGGAAGCCTGGGGCATGGGCTGGAAGGACCTCTCGGCCGATCAGCCGCGACTGGTGATGACTCGGGTCAGCGGGTTCGGTCAGACCGGTCCGTACTCGTCTCGACCGGGCTTCGGCACCGTCGCCGAGACCGCCAGCGGATACGCATTCCTGAACGGCTGGCCGCACACCCCGCCGACGGCTCCCCCGTTCGGCTTCGCCGACTCGATCGCCGGGATCTCGGCCGCCTTCGGTACCGCGATGGCGCTGTTCCGCCGTGAGGTCACCGGGGTGGGTTCGGAGGTCGACGTGGCGCTCTATGAACCGCTGATGTTCATCCTGGGCGACGCGGTGCTCAACTACACCTCCAGCGGCACGATCATGCAGCGACACGGGAATGCGTCCGGGGCGGCCAGCCCACGCGGCATCTACGAGGCCGGGGACGGTGGCTGGCTCTCGATCGCGGCCAGCAACCAGTCGATCGCGCTGCGCCTCTTCGACGCGATGGAGCGCACCGACCTGGCCGAGAACCCCAAGTTCGCGACCAACGAGGCCCGGATGGCCAACAACGACGAGATGCAGGCGATCGTCATCGAGTGGGTCAAGCGTCGCCCGCGCGATGAGGTGCTCGCGATCCTCGACAAGTTCGAGGTGGTCGCCGCCGGGGTCAACGACTCTTCCGATGTGGTCGCCGACCCGCACTTCTCCGAGCGGACCCTGGTCGAGTTGGCCAACACGGTGCTGGGCCCGGCCCTGGTCCCCGGTCCGATCCTGCATATGAGCGACTCCCCCACCCCCACCTACGACGGGGTCCCCCGGATCGGTGAGCACACGCACGAGGTGCTCACCGAGCTGAACCTGACCGAGAGCCGGATCGTCGATCTCACCACGCGAGGTGTGGTGGGTGGCTGAGCAGACCATCCTCCCAACCGCACCCGGCGCGGCCGAGGGGCCGATTCCTCTCGATCCGGAGCTGGCCGCACTCAGAGACTCCCGACCGCCCGCGGTCGAACGACCCGACGTCGCCACGTATCGGGCCATGATCGTGGCCGGTCACGCCGCGACCGAGCCGGGTCCCGAGGTCGGCGGTGTCAGCGAGTTGCACGTGGCCGGGGTACCGATCCGGCTGTACGAGCCCACCAAGGCACAGGCTCACGATGCCGGGGACACCCCACACACCGTGGTCTACGTGCACGGCGGTGGCTGGGTGCTCGGTGACCTCGACTTCGCCGATGAGCCCTGTCGGCTGCTGTGTGCCCACCTCGGCGCTCGAGTGGTCAATGTCGACTACCGATTGGCCCCCGAGCACCCGTTCCCCGCCGGGCTGCAGGACGTGGAGGCAGTCATCGCGGCCGCCGCATCCCGTTGGCCGGGGCAGGTCACGGTGATCGGGGACAGCGCGGGCGCGAATCTGGCTACCGTCGCGGTGCGGCACCTACACACCTCCGGGGCAGCGCGGATCGATCTCCAGGTACTGCTCTATCCGGTGGTGGATCCCGAGCCGGCGCTCCCCTCGCGCACCGTGCACACCTGGCCGATATCGGCCGCCGACATGGACTGGTACTACCACCAGTATCTGCCGGCGGGACCCGGGGACCCGGCCGTTGCCGACCCCGACGTGTCGCCTTTGCGCAGTCGGAACCTGGCCGGTCTGCCCCGGACCCATGTCGTCGTGGCCGGTCACGACCCGCTACGAGACGAGGCCCTCGCCTATGTCGCCCGGCTCCGGGAGCTCGGCGTCGAGGTGAGCCTGCGCGACCATCGCGACCTACCCCATGGCTTTCTGCGGTTCAGCGCATTGTCCTCAGGTGCGAGAGCGGCTCGCGACATCCTTGTCCAAGACCTGAAATCCCTTCTGGTCCACTGATATCCTCCGCAGTAATCATTAACATCTTTTGGCGGCTACGGTCGCCCTTCACGTAGGAAGCATCCTCTCGACTCGAGGAGAGACACCCATGGCGAACCCTCGCAATCGTCCTCAGAAGACCGCCGTCATCGTTGCGCAACGCATCGTCGATGACATCTTCAAGGAACAGAAGGGCCCGGGCGACCGGCTTCCACCCGAACGACTGATGCTCGAGGAATACGACGTCGGTCGTGGCACCCTGCGCGAGTCCCTCCGCTTTCTGGAGCTGCAGGGTGTCATCTCACTGAAGCCGGGGCCCGGCGGCGGCCCGGTCGTCGAACAGCCCGACGCAACCAGCCTGGCCACGTCGTTGACCCTGCTGCTGCAGTTCAGCAACGCTCCCTTCCGTACCATCGCCGAGGCCCGGGTCGGGCTGGAGCCGATGATGGCGCAGCTGGCCGCCGAACGGATGCCCGCGGTCACCGCCGAGGCCCTGCAGAACAGCGTCGATCGGATGCACGACAACCTCACCGACCAGGCGATCTTCCTGGAGGAGAACAAGCGCTTCCACGAGCTGATCGCGCACGGGTCGGGCAACGCCATGTTCGGCTACCTGGTCGATGCCCTGCTCGACATTCTGGACGGTTCCGCAATCGGTATCGACTACCCCGAGAACCGTCGCGGCGCGGTGCACAAGGCGCACGCGACGATCGCCGAGGCGATCCTCTCCAAGGACCCCTCCGCCTCGGCCGCGGCGATGCTGGACCACATCGACCAGTACGTGCGCTACGCGGAGAAGAAGTTCCCCGAGGTGCTCAACGAGCCGATCACCTGGAGTCACCTGTTCTGAGTACGCATTCATGAAGACGCCCGCGTGACCAGCTGGTCACGCGGGCGTCTTCATGCGGCCCCCTCAACGCCTAGCGGCTCCAGGAGGATTCGATGCCCAGGACCCGGGCCAGAGTGCCACCGAGCACCAGCTTGGTCTCGTCGTCGTTGAGGCCGAGCGCCTGGATGGCGGCGATCTCCTCGGCCGGAGAGGTCATCGGCCAGTCGGATCCGAAGACGATGCGTTCGGCACCGTGCTTGCGGATCAGAGCGCGTACCCGATCCGGACGCAGCGTGCTCAGGCTCGGCGGCCAGGAGGTCTCCAGCACCACGTCCGCCCCGGACAGCATCTCTTCGGCATCGTCCAGGATCTTGTAGCCACCGAAGTGACACGCCATCAGTCGCAGCTTCGGGAACTGCTTGGCGATCGCGGCGATCATGCCGGGACTGGACAGCGAGTTCTGATGTGCGTCACCGCCCTCACCCACATGGGTGATCACCGCGAACTCGTCACCCAGCGCCTCGAAGATCTCCCACAGCCGGGGGTCGTCCAGCGCGAAGTCCTGGAACAGCGGGTGGATCTTGATCCCCCGCAGACCGTGCCGGCGCAGACTGGCCAGGTTCTCCTCCACCGAGAGGTCCACGTGCACGGTGCCCATCGCCACGTGCCGCTCGTCCTCCAAGCCGGAGATGAACCTGTTCACCCCGTCCACGTGTCGGGCCTCGTTCGCGATCCCCAGACAGCAGGCGATACCGACACCGGCGGTGTCCATCGCCTCGTTCAGCCCCGAGACCTTGCCGTCACCGCGTGAGGTCAACCCGGGCAGCGCGTTACCGCCCAATGCGATCTCGGCGATCTTGTCGGGCCAGACGTGGGTATGTGCGTCGATGATCATCAGGGCGTCACAGCTTTCCGGACTCGCCGCCGTCGACCACGAAGATCGCGCCGGTAGTGAACGAACTCAGCGGGGAGACCAGCAGACAGGCCAGCGGCACCAGTTCGGCCGGATCGGCCATCCGGCCGGCTGGGATCTTGGCGACCCGCTTACGCAACAACTCGTCGGACTCGGTGACCGCCTTCTGAGCCTCGGTCTTGAAGGCGCCCGGCGCGATGCAGTTGACCTGCACGTTCTTGGCCGCCCATTCGGCGGCCAGGGCCTCGGTGAACCGGACCACCGCCCCCTTGGAGGTGGAGTAGGGCACCAAGAAGGGCTTGCCACGTACACCGGTGGTGCTGGCCACGTTGACGATCCGGCCGGAGCCCTGTTCGATCATGTGCGCTCCGGCCGCCTGAGCCAGCAGCATCGGGGCCATCACGTTGACCTGCAACGCCTGACGCCAGATCTCCGGGTCCTGGGTGACGAACTTGCCGGCCGGGGCGATCCCGGCGTTGTTGATCAGTCCGTCGATCCGGCCGTGCCGTTCCAGCACAGCCGGCACCAGGGCGGCCACCGATTCCTCATCGGCCATGTCGGCGGCGACCACACTGATCCGGCCGGCCCCCCGAGCCGCGACCTGCTCCAGCGCGTCCACGCTGCGGGCCGAGGCCACCACCTGCGCCCCCTCGGCGGCCAGGGCGAGGGCCATCTCGGCACCCAGCCCACGGGATGCGCCGGTGACCAGTACCACCTGGTCACGCAACCGCAGATCCATCACACACCGTCCTTCGCGAGTTTGCGAGCCAAGGAGTCGAGCAGCACCTCGGTCGAGCCTTCGTAGATGCGCAACGGACGGGCGTTGCGGTAGAGCCGTTCGATCTTGGAGCCGCGCACCAGTCCGAAGCGACCCATGGTCTGCACCGAACGGTCGACCACCTTGGCTGCTGTCTCGGTGGCGAATACCTTGGCCATCGAAGAGAAGTGCAACGCTCCCAACGGGTCGGCCTTGGCCATCGCCGCGGCCCGATAGACCATCGAACGAGCGGCCTCGACCTCGGTCCACGACAGTGCCAGGGCCTGGGAGACGGCGCCCAACTCGATCAGCGGGGCACCGAACTGGGTGCGGGCCAGTGCGTGGGAACGGGCCTCCTCCAGGGCGGCCTGGGCCAATCCCACCGCGGAGCCGGCCACCGTCACCCGGAACACGGCCAGGGTCTGCAACATCAGCCGGAACGCCTTGCCCGGAACCCCGAGCCGGTGCGAGGCCGGCACCTCCACGTCGGTGAAGGTCAGCTCGCCCAGAATGTGCGGCGCGATCAGGTCGGCTCCGGGCACGATCTCCAGGCCTGGGGTGTCGGCCGGGACCAGGACCATCGAGTAGCCCTCGCCCTCCTTGGCGAGTACGCAGTAGAAGTCCGCCGCGCCGCCGTTGGTGATGAACGACTTGCGCCCGTTCACCCGCAGCACGTCACCCTCGGCGGTCACCGTGGTGGTGATCGCCTTCAGGTCGGAGCCCACGTCGGGCTCGGTCAGGGCCAGTCCGGCGATCGCCTCCAGGGCCGCCACCTTCGGCAGCCACTGTGCCTTCACCTCATCGCTGCCACCCACCGAGAGCGAGTAGGAGCCCACCCCCTGCATCCCGAACATCGAGTCCAGGTGTGCCGAGGACGCCATCAAGGCCTCTCGGACCACTGCGATCGACAGCGGATCCAGGGTCTCATCGACACCACCGAAGCCGGCCGGCACCACGATCCGGGCCAGGTCAGAGGCTTGGAGGGCCTTGAGGCAGCCCTGGTGCACGGTGGTCGCCTCGTCCGCCTCGGCAGCGAACGGCTCTACCTCGACCGCGACCGCTCGGGCCCGCTCCCGCAGAGCGAGTTGTGCCTCGTTCAGCTCGAACATCTGTGTTCCTCTCCACTACCCGGTCGTTGCACCGGGCGACTCACTTGCGCTGGTCGAACCTGCGGCCGACGTACTCGGACACGATGCGGGATCGCTGCATATTGGGGGTACCACCGGCGATCGCCCAACCGTGCGCGTCGCGGTGCAGTCGCTCGATGCCGTATTCCTCGGTGTACCCGTTGCCACCGTGCAACTGGATGGCCAGGTCGGTGACCTTCTTGGCTATCTCGTTCGCGGTGCACTTGGCCACCGACACCTGGAAGGTGTTGGGCATTCCGTCGACGACGCTCTCGGCGGCGCGGTCGCGCAGCAGCCGGGCCGCATCCACGGCCAGGATCATGTCGGCCAACTGGATCTGAACACTCTGGAAGTCGATCAGTGGCTTGCCGAACTGCTCGCGCTCCTGCACATAGGCCACCGTACGGTCGAGCGCCTCCTGGGCGATGGCCAGGCTCATCGTGGTGTTGCCCAGGCGTTCGACCGAGAAGACACCGAAGAGCTTGCCGAAGTCACCGGCCGGTACCACCAGGTTCTCGCGGGGCACCTCGACGTTGTCGAAGTACAGGTCGGCCGAGGGGATCCCCCGGAAGCCCATCAGCCGCTCGTTGGCTCCGGTACTGAACCCGGGGGTGTCGGCGTCGACCACGATGGCACCGATGGCCCGCGCTCCGGGCTCGTCGTTGAGCCGGCAGTAGACCAGGTACTGGTCCGCCTCACCGCCGTTGGAGATCCACCGCTTGGAACCGTTGATCACCCAGCCCGAGTCCGTCGGCTTGGCCGTGGTGCGCATGTCGGTGGCGGCCGAACCGGCGTCCGGTTCCGAGATGCCGACCGCCATGGTCCGCTCTCCGGAGACGATGTCGGGCAACCAGCGCTGACGCTGTTCCGGGGTGCCCAGGTAATTGACCACCTGTGCCGGTCCGGTGTTGGCCTCGAAGACCTGGAAGGCGGCCGGCCGGCACACCTTGCCGAACTCTTCGATCGCTGCCAGCGCCTCGGCCAGCGAGGCGCCCGAGCCACCGACCTCTTCACGGTGGGCGATACCGAGCAGACCGAGGTCACCCAGTTGCTTGCGCTGCTCCTTGGTGATCGGCGTGCGCTCCACGTCGAGCCGCTCGGCAATCGGACCGTACACCTCGCGCGCCACCCGTGACGCCATGGCTCGCACTTCGGCGAACCCATCTGCAGTGGTCAAGCCACCCACCTCCTTGTTTGGTAATCATTATTATGGATTCCGAGAGGCGGGTCAACCATTCCCTGCGCAGGATTTCTGTCCGGAACATTTCTCGGGGTGCGGATGGATGTATGGATGGACTCATGGATGGTAATCATGATAAGCATCTCACATGACTGCACACCAGGCATCCGAGCCCGTGATCGTCGACGCCATCCGCACCCCCACCGGGCGCGGCAAGGTCGGCGGCTCGCTCAGCGAGGTCCACCCGGTCGACCTGCTCGCCCAGCTCCTCACGCATCTGGTGCAGCGCAGCGACCTTGACGCCGGGACCGTCGATGACGTGATCATCGGCTGCGTATCCCAAGTAGGTGAGCAGTCCGCGACGCCGGGCCGAATGGCGTGGCTGGGCGCCGGGCTACCCGCCCACGTGCCGGCCACCACCATCGACCGCAAGTGCGGCTCCAGTCAGCAGTCGGTGCACTTCGCCGCCCAGGCGATCGCCTCGGGCGAGGCCGACATCGTGATCGCCGGCGGAGTGGAGTCGATGAGTCGGGTCGTGATGGGGTCCGCTCGGATGGACGCCGACCCGTACGGATCGCTGGTGGCCGAACGTTTCGCCCCCGGCCTGGTCTCACAGGGCATGGCGGCCGAACTCGTGGCGGCCAAGTGGGGACTCACCCGTAGCGATCTCGATGCCTACGCCGTCCGCAGTCACGACCTCGCGGCGCGGGCGATCGCAGCCGGCGGATTCACCGACGAGATCATGTCGATCAGCACCCCGTCGGGGCTGGTGGAGGCCGACGAGACCGTGCGTCCCGGGTCGACGGTGGAGAAGTTGGCAGGCCTCAAGGCCGTCTTCGAGACCGAGGAGCTGTCCGCTCGCTTCCCCCAGGTGAACTGGGCCGTGACGGCCGGCAACTCCTCCCAGATCACCGACGGCGCCAGCGCCCTGCTGATGATGAGCCGTGGCCGGGCCGAGGCACTCGGTCTGCGACCGCGGGCCAGGGTGCACGCGATGAGCGTGGTCGGGGACGATCCGATGCTGATGCTCACGGCGCCCATTCCGGCCACCCACAAGGTTCTGGAGCGCGCCGGAATGAGCCTGGACGATATCGATCACATCGAGCTGAACGAGGCCTTCGCCTCGGTGCCGCTGGCCTGGCAGCGCGAGTTCGATGCCGACTTCACCCGGGTCAACCCGCGCGGCGGGGCGATCGCCCTGGGACACCCGCTGGGGGCCTCGGGTACCCGGCTGATGACCACGATGCTGCATGCGCTGGAGCAGAACGACCAGACCTTCGGCCTGCAGCTCATGTGCGAGGCCGGCGGGATGGCCAACGCCACCATCCTCGAGCGGCTCTGACCCGTCCCCCTCTTTCCGGGGACGTCATCCGGACAGCCGTAGACGACCCCTTCCCTATGACGTCCCACAGACTCACCCCGTAGGAGCACCCATGAACCTCAACGGATCCACCGCCCTGGTCACCGGCGGCGCCTCGGGCCTCGGCGCGGCCACCGCCCGACGCCTGTCCGAGGCCGGCGCCACCGTCGTCGTCTTCGACCTCAACGAGGAGCTCGGCACCGCCTTCGCCGATGAGATCGGCGGCATCTTCGCGACCGGTGACGTGCGCGACCCGGCCGCCATCGACGCCGCCCTCGACGCCGCCGAGGCGGTGGCGCCGTTGCGCGCCCTGGTGCACTGCGCCGGCAAGGGTGGCACCGTGCGCCTGGTCGAGCGGGACGGCAGCCCCGGGTCGCTGGAGATGTACACCGATCTGATCAATATCAACCTGATCGGTACCTTCAACACGCTGCGCCTGGCCTCGGCCCGGATGGCGCGCAACGAGCCCGTCGACGGCGAGCGCGGGGTCTGCGTGCTGACCGCGTCGGTGGCGGCCTGGGAGGGCCAGATCGGTCAGATCCCGTATGCCTCGGCGAAGGCCGGTGTGGTCGGGATGACCCTGGTCGCCGCCCGCGACCTGGCCACCAAGCTGATTCGTGTCTCGACCATCGCACCCGGCGTCTTCGACACCCCGATCCTGGCTCGCTTCTCCGACGAGATCCGGGACCGGTTGGGCGCCCAGGTGCCGAACCCGTCCCGACTGGGCCAGCCGGACGAGTTCGCGATGCTGGCGATGCAGATCGTCGAGAACCCGATGCTCAACGGCGAGACGATCCGCCTCGACGGCGCGATCCGGATGGCGCCCCGCTGAGCTCGACCCCAGAACCCGACCAAGAACAGGTGACCACTGATGTCTGAACTCGAAGTTGTCGAGCACGGCCGTGTGCTCGTGCTCACCATGAACCGTCCCGAGTCACGCAATGCGATGTCGATGCGGATGGCCCAGGAGATCGCCGATGCCCTCGACGAGCTGGATCGCCGCGACGATCTCAGCGTCGGAGTGATCACCGGAGCCGGCGGCACCTTCTGCGCCGGCATGGACCTCAAGGGCTTCGCCCGAGGGGAACGCCCGGTGGTGGAGGGCAAGGGATTCGCCGGTCTGGTGAAGGCTCCGCCGCGCAAGCCGTTGATCGCCGCCGTCGAGGGGTACGCACTGGCCGGAGGGTTCGAGATCGTGCTCTCCTGCGATCTGGTGGTCGCCTCCTCGGCAGCCAAGTTCGGTCTGCCCGAGGTCAAGCGCGGTCTCACCGCCGCCGCCGGCGGACTGCTCCGGCTTCAGCACCGGATCCCCTACCACCTGGCGATGGACCTGGTACTGACCGGCCGGATGTGGCCCGCGCCCGAGGCGGCCGAGGTACACCTGGTGAACCGGATCGCGGAGCCCGGCCAGGCCCTGGCCGCGGCCCTGGAGCTGGCCGAACAGGTGGCCACCAACGCCCCTCTCGCGCTGGCCGCCTCCAAGCAGGTACTGATCAGCTCCGTGGACTGGCCCCTGGCCGAGAAGTTCGACCGTCAGGAGGCCGTCGTGAATCCGATCCGCGAGTCGGCCGACGCCAAGGAGGGGGCCGCGGCATTCGTCGAGAAGCGCGACCCCGTCTGGACCGGCAAGTAACCCTCACCTCCCGATCGACAAGGATGACCCCATGAAGGCCGCTGTACTCCCCTCGTTCAACGCCCGTCCGATCATCGAGGACGTGCAGTTGGGCGACATCGCCCCCAACGAGGTGCGCATCCGCACGGTGGCGGTCGGCGTATGCCACTCCGACCATCACGGTCAGACCGGAGGGAATCCCGCCCTGGGTCTCCCGGCCGTACTCGGCCACGAGGCCGCCGGCGAGGTACTCGAGGTGGGCACCCAGGTCAGCTATGTGAAGCCTGGTGACCACGTGGTGATCGCGCCCGCCGGATCGTGCGGGATGTGTGAGTGGTGCTCGGCAGGCGAGCCGCAGCATTGCACCAATCTGGCCCGCACCCGGCCCGACGGCAGTCCCCGGCTGCTGCGCAATGGCGAGCCGGTCGCCCAGTTCGTCGGCATCGGCGCCTTCGCCGAAGAGATTCTGGTCCCGGTCACCTCGGTGGCGAAGGTCCCGACCGAGATGCCGCTGGAGAAGGCCGCCCTGCTCGGCTGCGCCGTGATCACCGGACTGGGAGCGGTCCGGCACTCTGCACGGGTGCGCTTCGGAGACACCGTCGCGGTGATCGGCTGCGGCGGAGTCGGGCTCAGCGCGGTCCAGGGTGCGCTGCTGTCGGGCGCTTCCCGGGTGATCGCGATCGACCGGATGCCCGAGAAGCTCGAGGTGGCCCGGGGCTTCGGCGCCACCGACCTGGTCAACGCCGCCGAGGTCGACCCGGTCACAGCGGTTCTGGAACTGACCGGCGGGGTGGACCATGCCCTCGAGGTGGTTGGCATCCCGGCCACCATCGAGCAGGCCTGGGCGATGCTCGGCCCCCGTGGCACCGCCACGGTCGTCGGCCTGGCCCGCGCCGGCGACGAGGTTGCCCTGCCCACTCCCGCCCTGCTCGGCGAGCGCCGACTGCAGGGGTCCCGGCTCGGCGGCACCCGCTTGCGGGTCGACGTTCCCCTGTACGCCCGGATGTACCTGTCCGGTCGCCTGGACCTGGACCCCCTGATCGGCTCGCGGACCGACCTGGCCGGAGTGGCCGACGCCCTGGATGCCCTGGACTCCTCCACCGCGGCTCGCACGGTCGTCACGTTCTGAGCACTGTTTCGGTTTGTAACGTCGCCCTTCGTGGGTCCCCTGGCGATTTCTCTCTGTAACGTCCCCGCTTGTGGCTATGAGCCTGTTGCGAAATTGCCGGGTGGGGTCCGTGACCTGGACGGTGTTCTGC
>CAYNFY010000011.1:0-62860 GCA_964396585.1 uncultured Nocardioides sp. | reverse complement strand
CCGGTTTCGTCTACCCCGACCAACCCAGATCAAACCGCGACAGCCTCATAGCCACAAACGGCGACGTGACAGAGCGAATTCGGTCCCGACACCGCAAGCCGCGACGTTACAAAGCGAGCGCTCCCCCAGGAAACAACCCGCGACGTTACAAAGAGCCACCGAGGCGACCTGATGTTCACCGGCGGTTCGGCCTCGGGCTGCTCGCCGGCCACCGCCGCGTATCCGCTCACCCTTGACTTGGCGCGTCCCACGTCGTTCCGACGCCCCCGCTTGAGGAGTGCCGCCGCATGCTGCGCAGAGTCGCCTCGTCACCCCGTCCCTCCCGCCTCGGCCTCGTCTTGCTCACGCTCGCCGTTTTCCTCGGCGGGCTGAGCCTCGTCACCCCGGCGCATGCGGCGGATCCGGGCGGCCTCACCGGCTCGGGCACCGAGGCCGACCCGTTCGTCATCGAGTCCGCAGCCGACCTCGATGCGGTGGCTGCCGCGGTCAACGGCGACGCCGCGACCTACGGATCGAGCCACATCGCGCTCGCCAGGAGCATCGACTACGCGGGCGGATCGTTCGCCGGGTTTCACCGGTTCTCCGGGGTCTTCGACGGCCGCGGACACACCCTCGGCAATGCGGTCCTCGACTCCTACGTCGACGGCACCGTCCAGCGGGTCGCGCTCTTCGGGGTGCTGGAGGACGCGACGGTGCGGGATCTGACCCTGGACGGCGTCACCGCCCGGCTCACCGGCACCGTAGCGGCGGGAGCCACCGAGGTGGCGGCCTCCGGTCTGGCGACCACGGCCACCAGCACACACATCGAGGGCGTCACCCTGCGCGACGTCGCGGTGCGTAACGAGATCGCCGCGGGCACCCAGTACATCTCCGGTCTCGTCGGCCGTGTCACCGGTACCGCCACCGCCCCCTCGGTCATCGCCGACAACGCGATCGTCGGCAACCACACGGTCTACACCGTGACCAAGTACTCCGGAGCCTTCCTCGGTTACCAGGGTGCCCACACGACCGTGAGTCGGAACCTCGTCGCCGCCGACCCGGAGAGCTCCTACATGTCGCAGAACGGGGCCGGCGGCGCCAACATGAACTCCAGCGTGCTGGTGAACTACGTGGGCGCCAGCATGGAGGGGCAGGAGATCGCCGACAACGTCGTCCTCTCCGGATCGGTCTACTCGCACGCGACCGGGACCACCGGCAACACCGTGAGCTGGATCGCCGGCTTCAACCACGGCCAGGTCGAGGTCTACGGCACCAACCTGGTCAACTCCGACCACAACCGCGCGGGCTTCCCGACCGTGGCCGAGACCGCAGCGGCCGGCCACCCGCTGCGGTGGACCCGCCGCTCGGGCGCCGGCTACCAGTTCGACGCGGTCGGCGGCACGCTCTGGGTGCTGGGCAACGACGGCACCGCGGCGACGCCTACCGAGCTGCAGGACCAGGCCACCTACGAGTCCCTGGGCTGGGACTTCGAGAGCACCTGGCGCTGGGACGCCGCCGCACAGCGCCCGGCCCTGCGCAGCGCACCGGTTCTCACGGTCGAGCGGGCCTCGGTCGTGCTGCGGCCGGGCCCGGCCAAGACCGCGGCCGAGGTCCTCGACCTGTTCGGCGTCACCGCCGACCGCGGCACCCCCACGGTGGATCTGAGCGGCGTCGACTTCGGTGTCGTCGGCATCTATCCCGTCATCGTGACCCTCACCGACGGCGCAGATGAGGCGCTACCGGTCCCGGTCACCATCGAGGTGAGCGCGCTCACCGGTCTCGGCACCCAGGCCTCGCCCTACCTCATCGACACGACCGCCGCACTGGATGCCGCCGTCACCCTGGTCAACGCCGACACCGCCCAGAGCGCCGCCGCCAAGGCCCGGTACCGGCTCACCGCGGACCTCGACTACGCCGGTCGGTCGTTCACCACGTTCCGCCGGTTCTCCGGAGTCCTCGACGGTGACCAGCACACCATCAGCAACCTGATCCTGGCCCCCGGAACCGAGACGGACCCGAGCGATGCGAACGCCACCCAGACCGGGTTCGTGCAGATCCTGAACGGCACGATCCAGGACCTGACGCTGGTCGGCCTCTCCTCGGTCACCGCCGGAGACTCCAGCGCCCGGGTGCAGCAGGGCGCGCTCGCCGGACGCGTCTCGGGGGCGACGATCACCGGCACTGCCCTGGTCGACGCGGTGGTGCAGTCCTCGGCGAACACCGACAACTCCTCGGCCGTCGGTGGCCTGGTCGGCAAGTCGGTCGGGGCCGACAACACGCTGGCCGACAACCTGCTCGCCGGCGTCACGGTCAGCGGCGACAAGCGGGTCGGTGGCGTGATCGGCTGGCAGAACTCCGCGGCGGAGGTGTCCCACCACCTGGTCCTGGACACCTCGGTCACCCAGAACGGCAGCTCGGGCGCGGGTGCCGGCCTGATCGTCGGACACACCGTCTTCGCCGGGAACGTGACCGGCAACGTGGTGCTGTCGGGCCGGATCTCGCAGGCCGGGCCGGCCAACTACGGCTGGATCCGCTCGGCCCTCGGCGGAACCTCCACGGACAACCTGGTCAACGCCAACAACAACATCGACAGCGGCGAGCCGGTCGGGCACACCAGCGTGCCCAATCCGAACCCGTACGACCTGTTCTGGTCCGGCTCCTCGACCCTGGACACCGCCGGGCAGTGGACGCTCGCTGACCTCGGTACCTACGCCACCCCAGAGGAGCTTGCCGACCGGTCGACCTATGAAGGGATCGGCTGGGACTTCGAGAGCGTATGGGCCTGGGACGCCGTACGTGCGCACCCGGTCCCGGCCGGGGTCGAGCTGCCGAGTGTCCCGGTCACCCTCGACCTGGCCGGAGGCACCGACGACGGTGCCAACGTGGCCGAGCAGGGCTTCGCCATCACCACCCGGCTGGTCAACCCGACCCGGGTGGGCTACGAGTTCGCCGGCTGGACCGGCGAGACGCTCACCGTCCCCTCCAAGAGCGTGACGCTCCCGCGCTACCCGGCGGGAGCACTCGGCTACACCGCGACCTGGAACCCGATCAGCTATCCGATCGGCTACAACCTCACCGGGGGGACGGCCACCGGGAACCCGGCCGCCTACACCATCGAGTCACCCGTACTCACCCTGGTCGCTCCGACCCGCGCCGGCTACACCTTCGCCGGCTGGACGGGCACCGGCATCACCGATGTGAGCACCTCGGTGACGGTCCCCGCCGGCTCCACCGGCGAGCGCAACTACACCGCCACCTGGACGCCGGACGGCTACCAGATCGGCTACCACCTCGGCGGGGGAGAGGCCTCGGGCGCCAACCCCACGTCGTACGGCATCGAGAGCCCGGCGTTCACGCTGGCCAACCCGACCCGGGCGGGCTATGCCTTCGCTGGCTGGACGGGCACCGGCATCACCGGCGCGAGCGCGTCGGTGACGGTCCCCACCGGCTCGACCGGAGCCCGGGAGTTCACCGCGACCTGGACGCCGGTCACCTACCACCTCGTCTACGACCTCGCCGACGACGAGGACTTCGCGGACGACGCGCCCGGTACGTACACCATCGAGTCACCGGCGCTCACCCTGCCGACCCCGGTCCGGCCCGGCTACGTCTTCACCGGCTGGACCGGTACGGGACTGAGCGGACCCACGCTCGCCGTCGTCGTCCCCACCGGCTCGACCGGCACCCGCGAGTACGCGCCCACCTGGCGAGCACGGACCTACACCATCACCTACCGTCTCGCCGGTGGCAGGCTCGCGTCGGCGAACCCGTCCTCGTTCACCGCCGAGTCGGCTCCGCTCACGCTGGGCATCCCGACCCGCCTCGACTACGCCTTCGCTGGTTGGTCCGGTCTCGGGACCACCAGCCGGGTGCTGACGGTGCCGACCGGGACGACCCGTGACCTCACTCTCACCGCGACCTGGACGAAGCTGGCGAAGAAGAAGTCGACCGTCTCGGTGTCGTTCGTCAAGAAGGCCAAGGGTCGCAAGAGCCACACCAAAGTCAGGGTCGCGGTACGGACCCTGAGCGGCTACCACGCCGCCACCGGTCGGGTGCGGATCAAGGTGACCGGCATGGCGCGGGTCAAGGGCCGACTCACCAAGGTGACCAGGAAGGCAAGCGCCAGGCTCCGGGCCGGCCAGGCAGTGATCAAGATCCCCACCGGCGGTCTGGTCCGCGGAAAGCATCGGATCACCGTGACGCATCTCGGGAACCCGTTCTACAAGAAGGCCACCTCCAAGGCCCTGACGTTCAACTACAAGAAGTGAAGTGGGTCGTGAAGTCCAAATCGTTGCGCGGTCTCTCCGTCGCCGTTGTCGCCGGGCTGATCGGTGTCCTCCTGGGGCCTCTCGGGCAGGCTGAGGCCGCCACCGTCGGCACCTTGGCAGGTACCGGTACCGTCGCGGACCCGGTGGTGATCGACTCGGCCGCCGATCTCACGGCGGCTGCCAATGCGGTGAACACCACTCCCGCGACCTATGCCGGGCTGGCCTACCGGCTGGGTGCCGACATCAACTACGGGGGAGCCACCTTCCCCACGTTCCACACCTTCACCGGAAGCTTCGACGGCAACGGGCACTCGATCAGCAATATCGGCGGCTATGCGACCAGCACCAGCACCGGCTTCTTCCGCAGCGCCACCAACGCCACCATCCGGGACCTCACGCTGGTGGACGTGACCGTGACGGTCGCCGGCGGCGACGAGCCCACGGCGCAGTACAACGCCGGAATCCTCGTCGACGCGGCCAGCGGCGTCCGGGTGAGCGGCAACTCGATCCTCGACTCCAGGCTGGAGCTGATCAAGTCCTCGATCACCTCGACTTCCTCACGCGGCACCGCCCTGGTCAACCGCAACACCGGGGGGACCAGCGTGATCGCCGACAACTACCTCGACAACGTCGACGTGATCGCCAAGAAGTACCCCGCCGCCATCCTGAACACCGTCGCCGGCACGGTGAGTGTCGAGCGGAACCTGATCGTCGACACCCGGCTGAACGAGGACACCCAGGGGAATGCGGCCGCGGCCGCGTTCGTGGTGCTCGCTCCGAATGCCTCCACGACGGTGCGCAAGAACGTGGTGCACTCCGGCTGGATCTACATGGACGGCAACACCGGCGCTGGACGGACCTTCTACACCGGCTGGGTGAGCGGCAACGCGGTCGCGGCCGGCTACAGCGAGAACCTGGTCAACTCCAACAACAACCGCACCTTCGGCGCCGAGGGCGCCGTCAAACAGGCGGTGAAGACCAGTGGCACCGGACCCTACGACCTGGCCTGGGACAGCGACATCGCGTTGCAGTCCGTCCAGGAGGCCGAGAACAGCGCGCAGTGGACGACCTGGGTGCTGGGCCACGACGGCATCGCCACCACGCCCGCGCAGCTGCGAACCCAGTCGACCTATGCGGGCATCGGCTGGACCTTCGAATCCGGATCCGGCGCCTGGCGCTGGGAGTCGGTGCTCGGTCACCCGGTCCCCGCCAAGGCCAGGATCCCGGCGTTCATGCAGGCCGGCGTGACCGGATCGGGCACCTCGGCCTCCCCCTACGTGCTGGAGTCGAAGGCGCACCTGGAGGCCATGCAGACCGCACTCGCCGGTGACTACGGACTCTACGGAGGCCGGTTCTACCGGCTCGGCGCCGACATCGACCTCGGCGGCGCCGAGTTCACCGGACTCGACAAGTTCTCCGGCACGCTCAACGGCGACGGCCACACCATCTCGCATGCCACCTGGGCGCCGAGCGCCACGTCGGCGGACCTGGCCTTCATCCGCACCCTGCACGGCACCGTGCGCGGAGTGACCTTCGAGGACATCGAGCTGGCCCCGAGCGCCGGGACCCAGAAGGCGGCAGGGGTCGCGCTCACTGTCTCCGGCACCTCGAAGAAGGCCGCCGCCATCACCCAGGTCCAGGTGCGGGACTCCGTGTTCGAGGCGCCCGGAGCCCTGTTGGGCGCCGGTATCGCTGCCGAGGTCGGGGAGTTCGCGGCCGTTCACGACAACGACCTCGAGGCGGTCGTCACCGCCGGTGCCCTGGCCGGTGGCATCGCCGGCCAGGTCTCACATGACGGCACCATCGAGCACAACCTGGTACGGCAGGGCACCGACGTCTCCGCCGACGACCACGGTGCGGTGGTCGGCGCGGACCTCGGGCCCGAGACCACGGTCGGCGGCAATGTCGTCGTCGGCCGCGACGGAGCCGACGTGCACACCAAGTCCACCTATACCGGGCTCGGCTGGGACTTCGTCGACGTGTGGATGTGGGACGTGGCCACGCTCCTGCCCCGGATCAAGTACGTGGCCCCCGAGGAGATGCCCAACCGGATCACCTCGACCTTCTACGGCGACCCGCAGACCCAGCGCGCCTTCACCTGGTATCAGGCGATCGAGGGTGCGGTCGAACCCGGCGCGATGCTCAGCACCGACCCGCGCTTCCCCGACGCCGCCACCACCTACTTCGAGGCCACCTCCGAGGAGAGCAACGAGGGCGAGACGATCTACCGGGCGATCGCGACCGAGCTGGTCCCCGGGGCCACCTACTACTACCGCGTCGGCGACACGTTCACCGGCAAATGGAGCGAGAACGGGACCTTCCGTACCGCCGACGGCGACGATGACTTCACCTTCATCGGGCTGACCGACACCCAGGCGCGCGGCGGCGCCAGCGAGGCGGCCGTGTCGGCCAACACGATGCGCCAGGCGCTCAAGACGGCGCCGGGCTCCGAGTTCATCCTGCACGCCGGCGACGTGGTCCAGCTCAGCGACGACGAGCTCGACTGGCGTGACCTGTTCGCCGCCGCCCAGGACAGCCTGCTGGCCAACACCATCGCGCCGGTCGCCGGTAACCACGACGGCAAGCCGGACGAGTTCACCCAGCACTTCACCCTGGAGGCGGTGAACGGGCAAGACACCTCGGCCGGGGTCTACTACTCCTACGACTACAACCGCGCCCACTTCGCCATGCTGAACACCAACGAGGGCAACGGCTGTGTGGCGCACGATCTCAACAACGAGACCTGCGAGATCGTCAGCGACGAGCAGATCGAGTGGCTGCGCGACGACGTGAAGGCGGCCCGCGCCCGCGGAGCCGAGTGGATCGTCGTGACCACCCACAAGGGGCCCTACACGGCCGGTAATCACCCCTTCGACACCGAGATCATGCCGCTGCGCGAGCGCCTCGTACCGGTCATCGACGAACTGGACATCGACCTGGTGATCCAGGGTCACGACCACTACTGGACCCGGACCAAGGAGCTCTTCTCCGATCCCGGTACGCCGGTGAAGGCACGCGTCGCCGATCCGGGGTCCGACGTGATCGAGGAGGTGAACAGCGGGATCCATATCGAGTATCGGGTGGACCAGCAGGGGACCATGTTCATCAACCCGGGCACCGCCGGGGCCAAGCACTACGGCCAGCTGGCCGGTGCCCAGCCGGTGGAGTTCGACACCGACAGCTACCTCGACCTCTTCGAGCGGCTCGGTGGCGGCATCCGCTTCGCCAGCAACTCGCGCCCCTCCTACCTGACGGTCAAGGTCACCGGCGAACGGCTCACCGTCAAACGGCACGAGTTCGACGCCAAGGGCAACTCCTTCCTCGGCGAGGGCTTCGGCATCGACCGGGCAGTCTCCGCGGTCGACTCCCGGCTGACGGCGCTCCCCGACGCGGCGGATATCGTGCTCGACGACGAGCCCACGGTGGCCCAGGCCAGGGCCGCGGTCCGCGGTCTGACCAAGGCCCAGCGCGCCGCACTCGACTCGCTCGCCCGGTTGGAGGCGGCCGAGAACGCGCTGCGGGTGCTGCACGGCGTGGCGTCGGCCGACGGCGGCGAGGTGGCCTGGGCCGATCCCGGAGCCACCCAGCGGCAGCCGGTCACGGTCACCAACGATCAGCGCCGCGATCTCACCGACGTCCCGGTCCGGCTGCTGATCAGCGACACCCCGGAGGTGACGCAGGAGACGTTCGGGCTCTACACCCAGCGCAGCGTGCCGATCTCGTTCGAGGTCGAGACCTGGCAGCCGGGCGGTACCTCCGTTGTCTGGGCGAAGCTGGAGAGCCTGAAGAAGCAGGACTCAAAGGTGGTGTGGGCCTACTTCGGTGGGCTCGGGGCACCCGACAACGACCCGCGTGAGGTGTGGAGCAACCAGTTCCACCTGGTCGAGCACTTCGCCGACGACGGGGCCGAAGGGGAGGCATTGCCCGACTCGACCGGTCAGGTCACTGGCACCCTGGTCGGTAGCGACCTGGAGTCGGTGAGCGACTCCGACTCCGCGCTCGAGGGCAGTGGTTCGGTGCGCTTCGATTCCTCGAGGTTGCAGTACAACGGCAATATCGGGGCCGACAACAAGCACTTCACCGTGTCGGGCATCTTCGCGCTGACCCCTGAGGACCTGGCCGCCATCACCGGCGAGACCGCGGTGCTGGTGGGACGCAACGTCCCCGGAGCGAGCGACGCGACCATGGAGATCGGCATCCGCAAGGCCGACGGTCTCTTCTCGGCGCTCACCCCGTTCGACAACGCGACCTCGCCGGTCCCCAAGGACGCCGAGCCGCACCTGGTCACGGTGACCTTCGACGACATGACCTATGCCACCTTCGTCGACGGGGTGGAGACCTCCGAGCAACTGGCCGAGTGGCGCCAGTTCCCGAACCTGTTCGATGCGCCGACCACGATCGGTGACACCGGGGTCGACCCGGACGATCCGAACCGCCTGCTCAAGGCGTTCCACGGTGTGGTTGACGAGCTCTGGATCGCCGGTACGCAGTTCATCCCCGAGCTCGAGGCGTTCCGCGCCGACAACTACTTCGGCGACGCGGTCAGGTTCGGCAAACGTGAGCAGAAAGAGGCCGAGGAACTGGTGCTCGCGCTCGGCACGCCGGGTGACGGAGCCGAGGTCGAGGCCGGCACCGTCGACGTGTTCGGCTCGGTGTCGAAGCGGTCGGTGCTGACCGCGCGGATCGGCGGCGAGACCGTGTTCACCCAGCAGGTGGAGGCAGGAGTCTTCAGCGTGCCGGTGCCGGTGCTCACCACCGGCGAGGGCGTGCAGGTGACGTTCACCGCGACCGCCACCGCCGACCCGGAACTGGTCTCGGAGCCGTCGTCGCTCAGTCTCGACGTCACCGACACTCGCGCCCCCAACACCCCGGCGACCAGTGCCGAGCGTCCGGCGAACGCCGCGCTCAGCCTCAAGGTCTCACCACAGACCGACGTGCCGGAGAAGGTGAGCGCGCAGTACTACGTCAACGAGTCGGTCGCGCTCGACGGCAACGTCTCGGTGGCCACCGGGGAGACCGCTGCCCGGGAGCCCAGCGAGCTGACCCCGTACAGCGGCAAGGTGACCGACGAGCTGACCCCGACGGTGGTCGGTGAGGACAAGAACCCCTACCAGGTCTACCGGATCACGTTGACCGAGGAGCAGGCCGCCGAGGGTGAGTGGCACTTCTCGTGGCGCGGCAAGGCGGACAAGCGCACCGTCTCGGCGTGGGTGTGGGACAACAACGCGTCGAAGTGGGTCCTCAAGGAGTCTGATGCGAGTCCCGAGGGCGACACGGTGAACCTCGACGTGCGCACGACCGGGGCCGACCACTCGGTCTCCGGCGCGCGGGTGCTGACGGTGCTGATCTGGCGCGGTTTGACCGACCTGCCCTGGTCACAGAGCACGGACTTCGACGACCGGGTGCCTTCGGCCGACGACTTCGACTGGTCGTTCAACCACGTCGGCGACACCCAGCTCTACGCCCAGGCCACCCCGTGGGCGATGACCGAGCAGTTCGACTACATCGCGGAGAAGGCCGCCGAGCGCAAGACGGCCATGGTGATCCAGGCTGGCGACTGGATCAACCGGGAGGAGTTCGAGGACGAGTGGATGTGGCGGGGTGCCGAGCCGTCGGCGCAGGCCCTGGAGGAGGCGGACATCCCGTTCGGCATCTCCTGGGGCAACCACGACTACAACGAGTCGTACAACGGGCGCCAGATGATCCAGAAGTACTTCCCGATGAAGCGCTTCGAGCAGAGCCTCGAGGGCTCGCCGTGGACGTTCGGCGGCAGCCAGGACATCGACAACTACTTCTACACCGGTGAGATCAGCGGCGCGAAGGTGCTGTGGCTGCAACTGGGCTTCTGGTCCTCTGAGGTCGGCCAGAAGAACTTCGACGCCGGCATAGCCTGGGCGCAGCAGGTGATCGAGTCGCACCCCGAGTACAGCGTCATCCTGTCCACGCACCACCACATGTACGCCCGGGACGCCAATGACCCGTACTCCAACCCGGTGATCAACGAGAAGCTGATCGACCCGTACGAGAACGTCAAGCTGGCACTCTCGGGCCACCAGTCCGGCACCTTCGTGGCCTCCCGGACCCGGGACGGTGGCTCCCGGGTGTTCGCGATCCTTACCGACTACCAGACCCGGGCCTGGGGCGGCCACGGCTTCCTCAAGAACCTCAGCGTCGATGCCGAGAACAACCTGATCTACGTCAACACCTACAGCCCGTGGCTGCAGACGACGACCTCGGACGGGCGCTGGAACCAGGGCGGCACCAACCTGACCCCGATCACGCCGGGGTTCCACGGAGACAACTCGGAGAACTACGTCATCGAGGTGGATCTCGGCGGCACCCAGCAACGCACGCTCGAGACCAGCCGGGTGACCTTCTCCTCGGGCGCCCCCGGGGCGCTGGGCGACCCGCTGAAGTTGGTCGGCGCTGAGGCCGGAGTGATGGAGTTCGCGCCGGATCTGGACACCACCCGGGAGTGGTATGCGGTGCTCACCGACGAGGCGGGCAACTCGACCACCTCCAAGACGAACCTCGTGCGACGGGTGACCACCTACGACCTCGGCTACGACCTGGCCGGCGGTTCGCTCGCCGAGGACGCCAACCCCGGCACCTACACGGCCGAGGACGACCTCACCCTGGAGCAGCCGACCCGCGAGGGGTACACCTTCACCGGGTGGACCGGCACCGGGCTGTCTGCGCCGACGACCACGGTGCGGATCGCCGAGGGGTCGAGCGGTGACCGGTCCTACGTCGCCCACTGGGAGCTGACCCGGTACTCGCTCGGCTACGACCTCGCGGGCGGCTACCTGACCGGGACGAACCCGTCGCAGTACACGATCGAGTCCGAGGCGCTGGCGTTGAGCAACCCGCGGCGCTCGGGCTACACGTTCGCGGGCTGGACCGGTACGAGTCTGCCCCAGGCGACGTCGGCCGTCACGATCCCGACGGGCTCGACCGGTGCGCGCAGCTACGTGGCGACCTGGGTGGTCGGTGGGTTCCCGATCAGCTACGACCTCGGCGGCGGCATGGTCACGGGGAACCCGGCCACGTACACCCTGGAGTCCAGGGCGTTCACCCTGACGAATCCCACTCGACCGGACCACGCCTTCACCGGCTGGACGGGCACCGGACTGCCCGAGACGACGATGAGGGTCACTGTCGAACCGGGCACCAGAGGAGCGCTCACCTTCGTCGCGACCTGGCGGGCGCTGCCCCAGGCGACCCCGTCCCTCTCCGTGCGGCTGTTGAAGACTCCGAAGGGCAGGAGGAAACCGGCCGGTCTGCTGCTCACCGTGGCCACGGCGGCGAACCGGTCGCTTCCCACCGGGAGGGTGACGGTGAAGCTGACCAAGAAGGTTCGGGGCAGGCAGGTCACCAAGAAGGTCCGGGGCACCCTCACGGGTGGCAGGGTCACCATCAGGCTGCCCAAGCGACTGGCCCGAGGCACGTGGAAGATCGCGACCACTTACGCCGGTGACGCCAACTACCGGTCGAAGAAGGCGAGGAAGCTCACTCTCAGGTACCGGAAGTAGCACCGGCCCTGGAGCGCCGGAAGGGCAGCAGAATTCGTGGAGCCTGCACCGGTTGTTCATCCGCGTCGGGGGAGATCGACGGGTACGTGGCGGACAGTGATCTGGTGCGTTTGCTGAGGATCACTGCGGTCGGGGTATCGGCTGCCGCACTGGCGTCGGGTCTGGGGTCGGGCACGGCGTCGGCGCACCCCTTCGGGGAGCCGCAGTCGGTGATCCTCACGGGGAGGCCGACGGGTGTCGAGATCGCCTGGTCGGCGGCAACCGATGACGTGACCGCGCTGGCCGCCCATCTCGGCGCGGTGGGTGGTCAGCACATCATGGTCTTCGAGAAGGGCGAGTACGACGCACAGGCCTCCTCGGTCCCTGCCGGGATCCGATTGGCGCAGGCGGCGCCGGTGCTGGCCGACTATCTGCTCCAGCACATCGTGGTGAGCGCCGAGGGACGCCGGTGCGGCGGGGAGCTGGCACCGGTCGTCGACGTCAGCGACGGCGGCGTCCGGGTGGACTATGACTGTGGTAGATCCGTGAGCGAGGTGGAAGTCGGCGTCGACATGCTCGCCGACCTCCACCCCTCCTATCGGACCGTGGCCGAAGGGCCGAACGGTCAGCGGCACGTCTACACCGGCGACGGGGAGAGGATCTCCTGGACCCTGCCGCAGCAGGGGGACGCGCCAGTGGCCGCCGTCGGCTCGGGCCGTTCAACGACCTCGACCGGAATAAGTGCGCTGCTGCAACTTGGCAGCCTCGCGGTCCTCCTGTCGACTGGTGTCGTCGGTTGGTGGATCCTCCGGCGTCGCCGACGTCTTCAGGGGTGAGGTCCGCCGATCGTGGGATCTAACGGGTAGGTGTCAGCGTGAGAACACCGTCCGCCTGGTAGCTCTGGTTCTCGGTCGAGCCTGACGGCGAGGTGTAGTTCTGGGCGCCGTACTCGCGCCAGCTGACCTTCGAGTAGTCCTTGCTCCAATTGATGCTGTAGGTCTGCTTCTTGGCTCACCAGTAGGTCTTCAGCGCCAGTGTCGGGGTCGGTGACACGTTCCCGATGTTCTCATCGTGGCAATCCATTCGGGGGGTCGTCATCGAGCCTACCGAAGGTCCGACGGTAAAGATCATCGAATCTGGGCAGTCCCGGCACCCGGGTGCCGGAGGACACTGAGGAGCTGAAGGCGGCGATCCCGCCGCCACCGATGTTGGGGGACTTGGGTGTTCAGGACGCTTCGACCGTTCATGGTCGCAACAATTGTCTCGGGGATGATATCTGTCGGACTGGTGTCTGCCGGAGGGTCGGCGACTGCCGCCGATACCGGCAACGCCAGTCCCCAGTCGGGCCGGATCGTGAGTGCGGATCCGGCCTCTTTCACGCCGAACGTCATGGATGGCACCGTGCATTCGATGGCCAAGGTGGGCAACATGGTGGTCGTCGGGGGTGACTTCACCCGAGTACGTAACGCCGGAAGCAATGTGGACATCCCACGGAGCAATCTCTTCGCCTTCAACGCGGCCACCGGCCAGGTCAGTACGACCTTCGTGCCGAACCCGAATAACACGGTCTACAAGGTGCTGCCGGCTGCCGACGGCACCTCGGTCTACGCCGGCGGGCACTTCACCAGCGTCACTTCCAACGGGGTCGCGACCGCGGTGGGGCGGCTCTACCGGGTCGACGTCGCTACCGGCAATCGCATCGCCTCGTTCAACCCCGGCACCCTCAACGGTCAGGTTCGAGACATCTCCCTGACCGGCAATCACCTGTGGATATCGGGCAAGTTCACCCATGTCCAGGGGCAGGCTCGCACCGCTCTGGCGACGATCAACCCGACCACCGGTGCGCGCGACCCGTTCTACGACCACGTCGTGTCGGGCCAGCACCGCGACGGTGTGGGGGTGACCAATGTGCTGAAGATCGCCACCGATCCGAGCAACACCCGGCTGGTCGCGATCGGAAACTTCGCTCAGGTCGACGGGGTCAACCGACACCAGATCGCGGTCTTCGACATCACCGGTGCCACGGCCACCCTGGCTGACTACTACACACCGCTCTACGAGACGCCGTGCAGTCGCAGCTTCGAGACGTACATGACCGACGTCGCGTTCTCGCCCAACGGGAACTTCTTCGTGGTCTCCACCACCGGTGCCTTCGGCGGTGCCGCGGCCAGTGGTTCGGCCACGACGGGATGTGACGTGGTCGCTCGATTCGAGACGAACGCCTCGGGCACCTCGGTGCAGCCGACCTGGACCAACTACACCGGCGGTGACACCACCTGGAGTGTCGAGGTCACCGACGACGTCGTCTACACCGGCGGTCACATGCGGTGGCAGAACAACCCCACCCGGGGGGATGCCCCGGGCCAGGGTGCGATCTCCCGTCCCGGGATAGCGGCGTTGAACACGGTCAACGGAATGCCGTACTCGTGGAACCCGACCCGCGATCTCGGGGTGGGGGTGCGCGACATGCTGGCCACCGACGCAGGGCTCTTCGTCGGTTCGGATACCGATGTGATCGGTGGCGAGACCCACCGCAAGATGGCATTCTTCCCGCTCGACGCGACCCTGCCTGCACGACAGAGCCTCAGCATCCCCGGCACCATCTTCCGGGTGGCCAGCGGCCAGAGTCAGTTGTTGCGCCGTGACTTCGACGGTACCCAGGTGACCGCCTCGGACACCGCTCCGAATGGCAGCGGATGGGGGTCGACGACCGGTGCCTTCATGATCAATGGCGACCTGTACACCGCCTACTCCAACGGGTCGTTCACCCGGCGCGCTTTCGACGGCACCACCTACGGGTCGGAATCCGTGGTGAACACCGCCGACCAACTCGTCAATCAGAGTGACTGGCACGGTACCGATCTGCCGAATGTCACCAGTCTGTTCTATGACGCCGGTTGGCTCTACTTCACCAGGAGCGGTTCGAGCACCTTGTTCCGGCGGGCCTTCGAGCCGGAGTCCGGGATCGTCGGACAGCAGCGCTTCTCGATGCCGTCGGTCACCGGAGTCAGCTACGCGAGCATGCGCGGTGCCTTCGTAGCCAACGGGCGACTGTGGTTCGCCTCCACCGACGGTTCGCTGCGGGTGGCGGACTGGGACGGGAGCGGAGCCGTCGACGGGACGGCAACGACCCTGTCGGCGGCCGGCAGCGGATGGGCATCGCGGGTGATGTTCGGCTACCAGGGAACCCCGATCCCGCCGCCGCACAATGACCCGCCGGTACCCGCATTCGCGGTGGACTGCACCGGGTTGACCTGCACTTTCGACGGATCCGGCTCCGCTGATCCGGACGGCACCCTCGCGGACTTCGCCTGGGACTTCGGCGACGGGCAGCAGGTGAACGGTGCTTCGGCGACGGCAAACCATACGTATGCCGTCGGTGGAGCACGCACGGTGACCCTGACGGTCACCGACGACGGGGGAGCCACCGGTGTGACCACCCGGACGGCGAATCCGAGCACCGGCGCCGCACAACTGACGCATGTCGCATCGGACTCGACCAACGGCAACCGACTCGGTCACAGTGTCGCGATTCCGAGCTCGGTACAGCCGGGCGACCTGTTGCTGCTGTTCATGGTTGCCAACGACACCAGCGCCACCTACACCGGCCCGAACGGGTGGGCCCAGATCCAGGCCGTCTCCGGGGACGGGACGGTGGGCCGGGCCTACAGCAGGGTCGCGGTGGCCGGGGACGCGGGTTCCACGGTCGCGGTCACCTCGGACGTCTATGCGAAGGACGTGACCAGCGTCGCGGCCTATCGAGGTGCCGGCGGCGCGGCGGTGGCCAACAGTGCGGTGGCCCTGCAGACCTCCAGCACCGCGGCGCACACCACGCCGACGCTCAACGCGACCACCGGTACCGGTTGGTTGGTCAGCTACTGGGCGGACAAGGGGGCATCGACCACGACCTGGTCGCTGCCGGGAGGTGCCGTGCTCCGCAGCACCTCCGGTGGCACCGGAGGAGGCCATATCTCGGCGGTGCTGGCCGACAGCGACAGCCCGGTTCCGGCCGGTCAACAAGGAGGTGTGACCGCGACGGCGGACTTCAGTGGTTCGGCCGCGATCACGTTCAGCGTGCTCGTGGAACCGTGAGCTGAGCGGTGACCCGAAGCGCGAGCTGAGCCGTGACAGAGTGGCCCCATGGGCGACATGCTGACCGCGGAGTCCGCGGGTGACCCGGTCGAGATGTACCGGACCGGGTCACCCGGCCATCCTGGGGTCCTCTTCTTCATGGATGCGATCGGGCTCCGACCGCAGATCTTCGCGATGGCCGATCGGATCGCGGGGTGGGGGTATCAGGTGCTGGTGCCGAACCTGTTCCACCGTTTCGGCACCGTCTCGGAGTTGGCGCCGCAGACCGATCTGCGTGATCCGGAGGCCCGCAAGGTCTTCTTCGCAGCGGGTGTGATGGCTCGGGTCAACTCGCTCACCGCCGAGGCGATGAGCGAGGACATCGCCGGCTATGTGGCCGCCACCGCGGCGCTGGCGCCGGGGCGCCCGATCGGGGTGACCGGCTACTGCATGGGTGCTCGGCACGCGGTGCGTGCGGCCGGTAGCCACCCGGACCTGGTGGCGGCCGTAGGTGGCTGGCACGGTGGCGGGCTGGCAACCGAGGCCCCAGATTCTCCGCACCGGTGGGTTGCCCGGGCCCGTGCCGAGTTCGTCTTCGGGCACGCCGACGCTGATGCGTCGATGGGTCCCGAGTCCGTGACCCGATTGGGTGCTGCCCTGGCCGCGAGCGGAAACCCCTACTCCAACGAGGTGTTCGCTGGTGCCGCACACGGCTACACCATGGCTGACACCTCGTCCTACGACGAGGCCGGTGCCGGGCGACACGACAGCGAGCTGAAGGCGCTGTTGGCTCGTACCTTGTGACCGGGGCGGTCTCGGATGGGGAACTCACGGACGCGTCGGCCGATGTCTGCGACGAGGTCTGAGACCACCGCCGGGTGGATCAGGTGGAGCGCCCGAGTTCTCCTGGCGGCATGGCTGGTGGCCTGTGCGTTCCTGGTTCTCTCGCCCACCAATGCGGTGCAGACCCGGATCATCTGGGAGGTGAGCGCGCGGTTGACCGATGCGGGGCTACCGGTCACCTTCTCCGGGGCCGAGCGGGGGCTCAATGTGCTGCTTTTCGTGCCCTGGTTGTTGCTCGTGCTCCCCGGGTGGCCGGGCACCCCGGTCCGGCCCTGGCTGGTGCTGGGCCTGGTGACTCCGGTCGCCGTAGAGACCGCACAGGCGCTGCTGCCGGACCGGGTCGCCTCGTTCGGTGACGTGGTGTGCAACGTGACCGGGGTGCTGCTGGGCGGGTTGCTCGCGTGGCCCTGGCGGCATTGGGCTCGCCACCCGAGGTGAGGGCTGCGGGGCCTTGAGCCCAACCCGTGGCCTGCACAATGAGTCCATGGCTGACCACGTGCTCGACCCTGCTCTGGACCCTGACGTGTACCCGCGGGCGCCTCGTCCGACCGCGATCAACCTGGCCGAGCCGATGCGGTCTCGGTGGAGTCCGAGCGTCTTCGACCCGAACTTCGATCTCACCGATGAGCAGATCGAACAACTCCTCCGCGCCGCGCAGTGGGCACCCAGCTGGGGGAACTCCCAGCCGTGGCATTACCTGGTGGCTACCCGGGGCTCGAAGACCAGCGAGTTGTTGGTCAGCACCCTCACCCGGGGCAATCTGGCCTGGGTGCCGAGGGTGTCCGTGGTCTTCGTAGGGGTGATCCAGGTCGGGACGGTGGAGGAGAAGGAGCCCAGTCCGGTGGCGTTGTACGACGCTGGCCAGGCGGCGGCCCACATCACGCTGCAGGCTCAGGCGATGGGACTGAACGCCCACCAGTTCTCCGGCTTCGATCACGAGGCGTTCGCCGAGTTGATCGGAGTGCCCCGGACCCACCAGGTGGTGCCGGCGATCGCGGTGGGCCGGCTGGCCGATTCGGCGGCGGTTCCCGGTGTTCCCGACGACCTGGCAGCCAAGGACGTCAAGCCACGCCGTCGTCGGCCTCTGGCCAAGTTCGCCTTCGAAGAGCGCTGGGGCCAGCCTTGGACGGGTCTGGACTCCTGAGGGGGTCCGGGTGTCACACTCGGAGAGTGAGCACTCTCTTCGACTTCACCGCCACCAGGATCGACGGATCACCCGAGCCGCTGGCCGACTACCGCGACCAGGTGGTGCTCGTGGTCAATACCGCCTCGAAGTGCGGCTTCACCCCGCAGTACCAGGGACTCCAGGAATTGCAGCAGCGCTACGCCGACCGTGGGTTCACGGTGCTGGGCTTCCCCTGCGACCAGTTCGCCCACCAGGAGCCTGGCGAGGATGCCCAGATCGCCGACTTCTGCTCCGACCGGTTCGGGGTCACCTTCCCGATGTTCGCCAAGGTCGAGGTGAACGGTGCCGGGGCGCATCCGCTCTATGAGTGGTTGCGGCATCAGCGGCGGGGAGTCCTGAGCAACCGGATCAAGTGGAACTTCACCAAGTTCCTCCTCGGTCGTGACGGGCTGGTGATCGCGCGTTACGCGCCCACTGTGAAGCCAGCCGACATCGCTGCTCCTATCGAGGCGGCCCTGGCCTGAGCGACGCCCGCCGGGCCTGAGCCCGGGTTTCCGGTCTTCTTGGGCGTCTCTGGTGCGCCGTCTGCCACTGGTGCCACGAGGTTCCAGGCTTGACGACTGCTAGCGGATTTTACGGAACAGCAGGTCAGAGTGGGTGTCGCGGTTCACGCCGGTTCGGCTCGTATCACCGTTGGCCGCCGTCTCCGGGGCTTCGGGTATCACTCTCGTGTATCACTTCGGTTTCCGGCGGCTACCAGTGGCAGGCGATCTGGCAGTGATACACGAGTGATGCACGAACGGCGGAGCAAGGCCGTCCGCGCGTCGATGCCGGAGAAGGTGTCGGAGTAGCACGCACGACTGCCGAGCCATGTTGCGGATTGGCGGAGAGGGAGACTCCTCGCTGACCAGGGCGGCGAGGGGCACGCTGACGCCCCTCAAGTGCGAGGGAGACCGGTCGGGTCGGTGACCACAGAGTCTCAGGCCCTGCCCGGGAGCAGAGGCCACACTTCGTCCGATCTTGCAGCGTAGATGCGCCCGAAATCTTAGTGTCTAAGAGCCCGAAAGTGTAGTGTCAGTGCCATGGTAGAACCCGTCCCAGAGCCGATCGAGTACCAACGTCGCATCGTCGACGATGATCTCGATGCTCTTATGCCAGGGCTGGCCGCCATCAGCATCGAAGGCCCTAAAGCGGTCGGTAAGACCGCCACGGCGCTCACTCGGGCCGCCACCATCTACAAGCTCGACGATGTTGGGCAGCGCCAGATCGTCGAAGCCGGCCCCGATCGGCTCACGAGGGGCCGACCGCCGATCCTTGTGGACGAATGGCAGAAGTGGCCCCCGAGCTGGGACGTCATCCGGCGCGCCGTCGATGCGAACCCAGCTCCCGGACGCTTCCTACTCACCGGCTCCGCATCACCAGGCGGGATCGACACTCACTCCGGAGCAGGACGCATCGTCCCCATCCGCATGCGCCCGCTGGCGCTCGCAGAGCGAGGGTTCACCGCCTCGGTGAGCCTTGCCGAGCTGCTCACCGGCTCACGGCCAGAGATCTCCGGCACCACACCGGCCACCCTCGACGACTACGTCACCGAGATCCTCGCGGGCGGCTTCCCTGGCATGCGCGGACGGACTGAGCGGCAGCTCCGCGCAGCACTCGATGGCTACCTGGAACGCGTCATCGACCGCGATTTCCCAGAACAGGGGATGACCCTCCGCAGACCTGACACTCTACGGGCATGGATGCGGGCCTATGCCGCAGCCACGTCCACGACCGCCAGCTTCGAGACCATCCGCGATGCCGCCACACCCGGTGTCGGGAACAAGCCGTCCGCGACTACAACGCTGCCCTGGCGGGACGTTCTTACCCGACTCTGGATTCTCGACCCGGTGTCCGCATGGATTCCTTCCAACAACAAGTTCAAGGAACTCGCTTCATCCGACAAGCATCACCTCGCCGACCCCGCGTTGGCAGCACGGCTCCTTCAGGTGACCCCGCGAAAGCTGCTCGGCGGAGACCAGTCCGAGCCGGCCATTCCCCGCGACGGAACCTTCCTCGGGGCACTGTTCGAGAGCCTCATCGCATTGAGCTTGCGCGTCTATGCGCAAGCTGCCGAAGCCGACGTGCGCCACCTGCGCACCCAACGCGGCGAACGCGAGATCGACTTCATCGTCATCGGCCCAGACGGCGGCATCGTCGCAGTCGAGGTGAAACTCTCGGCATCGGTGGACGCCGACGACACCAAGCACCTCAAGTGGCTGAGAGAGCGCATCGGAGACCAGCTACTGGATGCGGTTCTCGTCACCACCGGCACTGAGGCATACCGTCGCGAAGACGGCATCGCTGTGGTCCCCGCAGCCCTGCTCGGCCCCTGAAGCTCGCCCGTTTCGGGCTACGGGTCGGGAGGTGAGAGTCGAGCTGATGGATGCGCACTCTTCCCGAGATCGTGTCTAACGACGGCATGGAACGAATGGCAGTGAACCGCCGGACCTACTCTGACCTGCCGAGCATCGGCTACGCCCCTGTCACCTGTGCCGACCCCGACCGCGGGGCGCGGGTCAGAGCTCGAAGCGCTCCCGCTTGTCCTCGGGCACCAGGTCGAGGTACTCGGGGTTCTTCCTGATGAAGCCGGCGATATAGCCACAGAAGGGCAGTACCGCTCGGCCCTGTGCCCGGCTGGCATCCAGTGCGGCGGTGGCCAGCACCTTGGCCAGCCCCTGCCCGGCGAACGCGGGATCCGTCTCGGTATGGGTGAAGGCGATCACGTCCGGAGACTCCGGACGGATCTCGTAGTCGGCGAAGCCGGCCAGAGCGCCGTCGGAGAAGACCTCGTAGCGAGAGCGATCCGAGTTGTCCGTCACAGTAGCGGTCATGTCTCCCACTGTAGGCCCCGGCCAACGACGACAAGGGCCGGTCGAGCGTCTCGCTCGACCGGCCCTTGTGTTGCTGTTCGGTACGCTCAGCGCAGGACCGAGGTGCCTACCTCAGCGGTGAACGGCGTTGCGGCACCGTTCGCGGTGCGCCAGTAGTAGGTCCTGATGGTCACCGGCACGAAGGTGGCGATGAACTTGCGGTTGCTCGGCGTGGTGATCCGGTACTTCTGACCCTTGCCGCGCTTGCCGGGCAGGACGACGTTCAGCTTGCCCTTCTTGACCTTGACCTTCTTGAACTTCTTCCACTTCTTGCCCACCTTCTTCAACACGGTGGCCTTGAAGGTGTCCTTGGGCGCGAACTTGCCCTTGAATCGGTAGCCGTGACGCAGCGACTTGCCCCGACCGAGGGTCCAGTTGCGACCCACGCTCATCACGACCGTGTTGCTGTAGGACGGCTGCCAGGCCTTGCTGCCGGAGGCGCCGCCGGCGTAGTAGACCCGGTAGGCCGAGTTCTGCTGGAACTTGTCGACAGCAGGGAACCAGAGGAAGCCAGGCGAGGTGTCGGTGGCGATGGTGGTCCAGGTGCCGCCGGGCAGCATCCGCTGCAACGAGGCGGTGCCGCCGTAGACGCTGATCGGGCCGGCGCCCTCGTTGTACTCGGTGGCTCCCGTGACGCTGGTGTACTTGCCGTAGAAGCCCTTGGCCGGGTTGATCTTCAGCGTCGTCACGGTGCTGTAGGTGTCGACTGCCTGGGCCGGTGCCGCAGAGAATGCGGTGAGCCCGGCGACCGCGACCGCGCCCGCAGTGAGCGGGGCAGCCAGACGGCGGACGGTGGAACGGATGCGCATGGCATGTCCTTCACGAGTGGGAGACGGGCGCCGGAGCAGCGTCATCGCTCCCCCGACCGTGACTTTCTATGCCCCATCCGAGTCATTGCCAAACACCGGATGGTGCAGTAAAAGCTCAACTGACCGAACCACTGTAGGGCGTGGCGGCAGGACCGGGTGATCTCTGTGACCCATGACACCTGCCGGGCGAGGCCACCCGTCGGCGGACCGACTGGTGCCGGGTCCCATCCGAGGAGTGGCCTCGACTCGGGTCAGCCGGCGACCACGCGACCGGTCGTGCGGGTCTTGGCGTAGGTCTTGTCACCCTTCACGGTGATCCGGATCCTGGTGCCGATCCGAGCCCGAATATGGTAGGTGGCGCGACCCTTCTTGTTGGTCTTCAGCCGCTTGGTGACCTGCCACTTGCCGCCGGTCCGGCGCTCGATGGTGATCTTGCGCCTGGCGGCGGGCTTGATCTTGATCTTCAGGACCGGCCCTCCCCGGGCGCGCTTGCCCTTCACGATCAACTGGCGACGCGGCTTGCTGCGCTCCAGTGCGGTACCGCTACTCGGTGCGACTGCCTGCTGGGTCACCAGCGAGGCCGGGGCGGCGGGTTCGGCGTTCGCCGTGGCGGCGCCGACCACGCTCAGGGCGGTGACGGTCAGAATGCCGCTGGCGGCGACTGCCACGGAGGCCGTCGCCTTGCGTGCTGTGATTCGGATGCCCATGTGGGTGTCCTTCCTTGTGGAGCTGTTGTGGTCGAACTCCGAGAGGCCCGACCACTACAGGTCTGCCCGGTCGTGGGGATTGCGAAACAGCCCAATTACCTGTATATGAATCGTCTTCAGATAGCCTTCCTCGATCTCTCGCCATAAGGTGTGGCTCCGATGAAATTGCCCTCGCTCCTCGGACCGACCGTGCTCGGCGTCCTGCTGGCGCTGGCGGGCTGCGCTGCCCCGGCGACGAGCCGCCTCTCCCCAGACGTCTCGCCGTCGGTGCGAGAGACCGTGATCGGTTCGTCCGGTGTCGACCCGACAACCTCGCCCCTGGCGCCGCTCTCCGGCCCGCTGCATTCGGCGGACCTGCTCGTCTACGGATCCGGTTCCCTGGACCGGGCCACGCTGGACCGGATCGTCGGTCTGCCCGGGATCGTCGAGGCGCTGCCGCTCTCACTGGCCCAGGCGAGTGTCCAGGACCGAGTGTTCACCCTCGCCTCGGTGGACCCTGACCGATTCCGTCGCTACGCCCCGCGCGGCTCGGCCGTGCTACAGACCGCCTGGCAGCGGATCGCGGACGGCGAGATGGCGGTGGATCCGGCTCTCGGCAGGAAAGCCGTGGACGGAGACGGGAACCTCTCGCTGGGAAACGACGAGTCGGCACCGAGGGTGCACGTGGGGGTCTGGATGGCCGCTGTGCCCCGGATCGACGCGGTACTCAACCGGGAGTGGGGTCGTCGGCTGGGCATGCCGGTGGACAACGCCCTCCTGGTGAGTACCGGAGTGGTCAGTCCGGCGTCGGTCAAGATCGGCCTCCGGAAGGCCCTGGGTGACGCCTTCTCGATCCAAGTGCTCGGACCGGACCTGGATGTGCACTCGGTGCAGACCGCCATCCTCACCGGCGGCTCGGTGGCCGCAGCGGTCGGCACCTTCAACTACGCCGTGCTCGACGGAGGCCGGATCGCGCCGGACACCGCCTGGGTGAGCGCGAACGTCCGCACCGAGTCGGTGCCGATCCTGGGTCCGGTCACCTGTCACCGGGTCATGCTGCCCCAGTTACGGGCGGCGCTGACCGAGGTGGTCCGACTGGGCCTGGCCGATCGGATCCACCCTGGCGAGTACGCGGGCTGCTACTACCCGCGCTTCATCGCCGGCACCACCTCTCTGTCCAACCATTCCTTCGGAATCGCGCTCGACCTCAACGTGCCCGGCAACCAGCGGGGCACCGCCGGTGCGATCGACCGTCGGGTGGTGGCGGTATTCAAGAAGTGGGGTTTCGCGTGGGGTGGCGACTGGAACTGGACTGACCCCATGCACTTCGAGTTGGCCCGGCTGGTCGAGGTGACGTGACCGGGGCGCTACGGTGGCCGGCATGCGCGCGGTCCAGGTCATCACCACCACCGGCCCCGAAGATCTTCAGATCACCGAAGTCCCCGAGCCCAGTGCCGGTCCCGGCCAGGTACTGGTGCAGGTGCATCGGGTGGGCATCTCGTTCCCCGACCTGTTGCTGAGTCGCCACGAATACCAGATCAAGCCGCCGGCCCCCTTCACGCTCGGTGTCGACTTCGCCGGAGTGGTGGTCGAGGCCCCCGGTGGCGAGTTCGTGCCCGGTGACCGGGTGGCCGGGTTCGGAATGGGCTGCGCCGCCGAGAGGTACGTGGCCGATGTCGGCTCCACCTTCGGACTCCCCGACGAGATCTCGTTCGATGAGGGTGCGGCGCTGCCGATGAACTACCTCACCGCCGAGTTCACGCTGCGTGAGCGTGCCGGGCTCCGGGCCGGGGAGACGGTTCTGGTGCACGGCGCCGCCGGAGGGGTGGGTACCGCCACGATCCAGGTCGCCAAGGCGATGGGGGCACACGTCATCGGGGTGGTCAGTACCGAGCAGAAGGCCGAGGTCGCCCGCACCGCCGGAGCCGATGCGGTGATCCTGCTCGATGGCTTCAAGGACGCGGTCAAGCACCTGACCGGTGGTCGTGGCGTCGACGTGCTCGTCGACATGGTCGGTGGCGACATCTTCACCGACTCGCTGCGCTGCCTGGCCCCCAGCGGACGACTGATGGTGGTCGGCTTCGCGGCCGGGCAGGGTATCCCCGAGGTGAAGGTCAACCGGCTGCTCCTGAACAACACCGACGCGCGCGGGGTGAACTGGGGCGGCTACCTGATGACCTGCGATGACCCCGGCTACCTGCGCTCCCAGTGGCAGCGGTTGCTGCCGATGATCGCTGCCGGGTGGGTGCGCCCCGTTGTGGGAAGCACCCACCCGATGGAGGAATTCGGCTCCGCCCTGCTGGAACTGGATGCTCGCCGGGTGCTCGGCAAGTCCGTGGTGGCCTTCGCTGAGTGAACCGGTCAGTGGGCCAGTTTGAGTCCCACCACGCATCCGACGATCCCGAAGACGAAGAGCAGTTTCACCGCCGAGACCGGCTCCTCTCCGGTAGCCATCGCGATCAGCACGGTCAGCGTGGCACCGATCCCGACCCAGATCGCGTAGGCAGTGCCCAGCGGCAGGGTCCGCATGGCGTAGGCCAGGCCGCCCATCGAGGCGACCAGGGTCACCAGGAAGAAGACGGACCACCCCATCCGGGTGAAGCCTTCGGACTTGCCGAGAGCGGTGGCCCAGGCGGCCTCCAGACCACCCGAGACGATGAGAACGAACCAAGCCATGACGAACACCTCCGCATGCCGTCGTCGTGTCCGGGTACGGCACCCCTCGTCCGGGAGCGGGCTGGGCTCTGCTGCCATGCTCCCAACCGGATTCTCCTCAGGCAAGTCGGGGTCCGTGCCTGCGGAGAGGTGGGTCTGGCCGATAGGGTCACAGGGTGAGCATTCTCGATGACGCCAAGCCGGGCATGGATGCCCGGATCCGGCCCCAGGACGACCTGTTCGGGCACGTCAACGGCACCTGGTTGGAGACCACCGAGATCCCCTCGGACCGGTCCAGCTGGGGCCCGTTCGTGCAGTTGGCCGACACGGCCGAGGAACAGGTCCGAGTGATCATCGAGGAGTTGAGCGCCGGCAGTGACGCCGCCGCCGATCCGGTCGAGGCCCGCAAGATCGGCGATCTGTACGCCTCCTTCATGGATACCGACGCGATCAATGCGGCCGGGCTGTCTCCGGTAGCGCCGATGATCGAGGCGGTCGAGGGTCTTCGTGACATTCCCGACCTCGCCGCCCTGCTCGGCGAATTCGAGCGCCAGGGCGGGCACGGGCTGTTCGGCTCCTACGTCGACACCGACGCCAAGGCCTCTGACCGGTATGTGTTCAACCTGGTCCAGGGCGGCATCGGGCTGCCCGATGAGAGCTACTACACCGACGAGAAGTTCGCCGAGGTCCGGGAGAAGTACGTCGGCTACCTGACCCGGCTGCTGGAACTGGCGGGTCGCCCCGAGGCCGCCGCCGCGGCGCACCGAGTGCTCGAGGTCGAGACCCGGATCGCGGCCGGTCACTGGGAGCGATCCGAGACCCGCGACGTGCAGAAGACCTACAACCTGATGACGGCCGCCGACCTGGCCGAGCTGACCCCGAACTTCGACTTCGCCTCGTGGATCGCGATGCTCGGCGGCAATGGCGACACCATCGCCGAGGTGTGCGTGCGGCAGCCCTCCTACTTCACTCACCTGGCCGGTGTGCTCTCCGAGGTGGACCTGGACGGGTGGAAGGCCTGGCTGATGGTCCGGGTGCTGCGCTCGGCCGCCCCCTACCTGACCGATGACTTCGTCGAGACCAACTTCGACTTCTACGGTCGCACGCTGTCGGGCACCCCGGAGCTGCGGGAACGTTGGAAGCGGGGCGTCTCCCTGGTCGAGGGGGCCCTGGGCGAGGCCGTCGGCAAGGAGTACGTGACCCGGCACTTCGGTCCCCGGGCCAAGGAGATGATGGACGAGCTGGTCGCCAACCTGCTCACCGCCTACCGGATCTCCATCGGCGAGCTCGACTGGATGACCGAGGAGACCAAGCAGCGCGCCTACGCAAAGTTGGACACCTTCCGCCCCAAGATCGGTTATCCCGACAAGTTCCGTGACTACTCCGCGCTGCGGATCGCCCCCGACGACCTGGTCGGTAACGTGCTCTCGGCGGCGGCCTTCGAGACCGATCGTGAGCTGGGCAAGATCGGTGCGCCGGTCGACCGTGACGAGTGGTTCATGCTGCCGCAGACGGTCAACGCCTACTACAACCCCGGTACCAACGAGATCTGCTTCCCGGCCGGCATCCTGCAGAAGCCGTTCTTCTCTCCCGACGCCGAGATGGCCGAGAACTACGGCGGGATCGGCGCGGTGATCGGTCACGAGATCGGTCACGGGTTCGACGACCAGGGTGCTCAGTACGACGGGAACGGCAACCTCAACGACTGGTGGACGCCCGACGACAAGGCCGCTTTCGAGGTGAAGTCGGCGAAACTCGTGGCGCAGTACAACGAGTTCGAACCCCGGAGCCTGCCCGGTGAGTTCGTCAACGGGCAGCTCACCGTGGGGGAGAACATCGGTGACCTCGGCGGCCTGACCATCGGTCATCGGGCGTTCCTGATCGCCGCGGGCGGCGAGGCCACGACCGACGAGCGGCGGGCACTGTTCATGAACTGGGCGTACTGCTGGCGTACCAAGCGGCGCAAGGAGCAGGAACAGCAGTACCTGACCATCGACCCGCATTCGCCGCCGGAGTTCCGCGCCAATATCGTGCGCAACCTGGATGAATTCCACGAGGTCTTCGAGACCGCCGAACAGGACGGACTGTGGCTTGACCCGGGTGACCGGGTCCGGATCTGGTGACCGGCTGGACCTCACGCCCTGACGGCATCATGAGAGGCTGGGAGCATGACGAATCCCCGCATCGTTGTCGGTGACGACGGCTCCAGGGCAGCAGCAGAGGCGATCCGGCATGCGGCTCACCTGGCCGTCGCCCTGGGTGCTGACCTGGAGGTCGTGCGAGCCTGGACCCTGCGTACCGCGCCCCGTCCCAAGGACGTGCCGACGGGAGTGCCCACCGAGGACGAGTTCGCGGCGGCGGTCCATCTCGACCTGGCCGAGGACATCGAGAGGTTGAGCCTGCCGGCCGGTCTGCCGGTGTCGCTCAGGGCCGAGCGAGGCAAGTCCACGCCGGTCTTGTTGGCGGCCGCTGAGGGTGCCGAGATGCTGGTCGTGGGCTCGCGTGGCGAAGGGGGCTTCACCGGACTGTTGATGGGGTCCACCGCCGACCAGGTGGTGCGCTACGCCAAGGTACCGGTGCTGATCGTCCCGGTGATGAAGACCGCCGACGCCCACTGATCCGGCCTGGGCGCGGGCGGTGGCGCTCAGCCCTCCAACTCGACCAGGTCGGCGAAGGTCTCCCGGTCCTCCTCGTCAGCTAGCAGACTCGGGCGACGGGCGATCTCGACCGAGAGCCGGTCGAGCAGCGGCGCCAGGGTGGCGACCAGCGTCCGACTGATGTGCAGGTTGTCCTCCCGGTCGTCGGAGGCGGTCGCGACCAGGGTGACTGCCCGCTGGCTCGAGCGCAGCAGCCCCGATGTCCCGGCCAATGGGTGGATCCGGGTCACGTCGGCCAGTCGGATCCGCGCCTCGGCGTTCTTGCCCCGGGTGGTGACGATCTCGTCGTGCGTGATGGTGACCCGCCGGGTCAGGATCGCCCGGATCACCACCAGTGGGGCCACCACGAACATGGCCACCAACAGTGCGGTGAGGAATAGCGCGAACCCCCAGGTGAGCGAGGGCGATCGGGTGAGGAGCTGGTATCCGACCCCGGCCAGGGGGATCCAGCCGACCAGGGCGGCGACCCCGACCACGACGGCGGTGCCCCGGTTGGGGGGCAGGACGGTGGTCGGGCCGGGAGGCTGGAAGGGCATGTGTCGAGGCTATCGGGAGCGCCCCGTCTCCGAGGTGCACGGGTGCCCTGGCCCGGTGGGCGGATCAGCGAGCGCACTGAGAACCGTGTCGGGAGGCACTGGTACACAGGTGCCATGAGCACCCAGTCAGTCGAACCGAACTCCCTCGAGACGGCGCAGCGGACCGCGGTGCGCGCACGCGCCGAGGAGTCGCTGCGCGCCCTGGTCGGTCGCGACGACGTGTCCCTTCGTGAGGACCAATGGAGCGCGATCGAGGCTCTGGCGGTCGATCGCCGCCGGGCCCTGGTGGTGCAGAAGACCGGGTGGGGCAAATCCGCGGTCTACTTCGTGGCCACGCTGCTGCTCCGTTCCGCCGGCTCGGGTCCGACCGTGATCATCTCGCCGCTGCTGGCACTGATGCGCAACCAGATCGCGGCTGCCGAACGGGCCGGGATCCGGGCGGTGACCATCAACTCCACCAATGCCGAGCAGTGGGAACCGATCCATGCCGCGGTGAACGCCGGTGACGTCGATGTGCTGTTGGTCAGCCCCGAGCGGCTGAACAACCCTGGCTTCCGCGACGAGGTACTGCCCCGGTTGGCGGCCACCTGCGGACTGCTGGTGATCGACGAGGCGCACTGCGTCTCTGATTGGGGTCATGACTTCCGGCCCGACTATCGGCGGATCCGGACCCTGCTCGACGATCTGCCGGCCGGCATCCCCGTCTTGGCCACGACCGCCACAGCCAACGCTCGAGTGACCGGTGACGTGGCCGAACAACTGGGTGGGTCGCAGGGTGAGCTCGACGACGTGCTGGTACTGCGCGGCTCCCTGGACCGAGAGTCGTTGCGGCTCGGGGTGGTCCGACTCAAGACGCCCGAACAGCGGCTCGCCTGGCTGGCCGACCACCTGGCCGAACAGTCCGGGTCCGGGATCGTCTACTGCCTCACGGTGGCCGCGACCCAGGAGGTCTCGGCCTATCTGCGCGAGCGCGGCTTCACCGTGGCGGCCTACTCGGGCCAGACCGAGCCGGACGAGCGCGCTCGTCTGGAGCAGGCGTTGGTCAACGGAGAGGTGAAGGCTCTGGTGGCCACCAGCGCGCTCGGGATGGGGTTCGACGCGACCCTGGGTTTCGTGGTCAATCTCGGAGCTCCCGCGTCGCCGGTGGCCTACTACCAGCAGGTGGGGCGTGCCGGGCGCGGTACCGAGAATGCCTCGGTGGTGTTACTGCCGCAGATCGAGGATCGTGACATCTGGGCATATTTCGCGTCGTTGGCGTTCCCGCCCGAGGAGCAAGTGCGGCAGACGCTGACGGTGTTGGCCGAGCAGGGTGGCGTGATGAGCACGGCCAGCCTGGAGACCTACGTCGAGCTCAACCGCAATCGGCTGGAGTCGATGCTCAAGGTGCTCGACGTCGACGGTGCGGTGCGGCGCGTGCGCGGCGGCTGGCAGTCCACCGGTGAGCCTTGGAGCTACGACGCCGAGCGTTACGCCCGGGTGACGGCGGCCCGCCGTTCGGAGCAGGACGCCATGCTCGGCTACCTGGAGACAGCCGGCTGCCGGATGCGCTATCTGCGCGAACAACTCGATGATCCTGACGCGAGCGATTGTGGACGATGCGACAACTGCGGTGGGTTCGCGCTCTCGATGGAGGTGTCCGATCAGGCGGTGGCGCAAGCACATGAACGTCTCGCCCGGCCCGGAGTGACGATCGAGCCGCGTCGGCAGTGGCCCACCGCCTTGGTCAACCTAGGGTTGGACCTCAAGGGCAAGATCCGGCACCCGGCCGTCGAGGGGCGCGCCGTAGCGCGACTGACCGATCTGGGCCACGGCACCGCTTTGCGCGATCTGTTCCGGGAGTCGACTCCCGATGGCCCGGTCCCGGTACCGCTGGTGCGTGCGGTGGTGGAGGTGCTGGGGGACTGGCATCCCGAGGCGAGTGGCATCGTGTACGTGGGATCGGTACGTCGTGGGCAGCTGGTTCGAGACCTGGCCGATGGCCTGTCCCGCTATCTGCAGCTGCCGATTCTGGGTAGCTTCGCCGTCACCGATCCTGATGTTCCCCCTGGCGCCGGTGCCAGCAATTCGGCCCAGCGGGTGGGTGCCGTTCGACGACGGATGAACCTGGTGGTCGAACCCGGCGCGGTAAGCGGACATCGGGTCCTTCTGGTCGACGACCTGGTGGTCAGCGGATGGACCCTCACCGCGGCGGCCTACGCGCTCGCCGGGGAGGGAGTCGAAGCGGTGCTTCCCCTGACCCTGGCCGTCCAGGCCTGAACCGCCAGGATGACGAAGGGCCGTCGACGGGTTGTGGTCGGCGGCCCTTCGTCCCCGTCGGTGCGGCGCGGGATCACCACGACCGCTCGTCCGGGGAAGCCCTCCGGGATCCACCGGCTGGGCCGCTCCATTGTGGCCCGTGGCCGAGCCGTCCGGTAGCCAGGGTCTCGTCTCGCCGAAATGATGCGGAGCCGGCGTTAGCCTTCAACCATGAATGAACAAAGTGCGGCGGCACTGACCGCGTCGGCGAGCATCCTCATCGATGCCCCGGCTGCCACCATCTTCGACATCTTGGCCGACCCCCGTCAGCACAGCCGGATCGATGGTTCGGGAACGGTTCGCTCCGTCACCACGGGACCCGCCCGCCTGACCCAGGGGTCCAAGTTCGGCATGCAGATGAAGCGAGGACTGGGATATCGGATAACCAACGAGGTGGTGGAGTTCGACGAGGGTGTCCTGATCGCCTGGAAGCACCTGGGCGCCCATCGCTGGCGGTACGAGCTGGTACCGGAGGACGGTTCGGTACGGGTCACCGAGACCTGGGACGGCAGCAGGTACGGCGGCGTGCCGAGGTTCTTCTTCAGGCTGATCGGATTGAAGAACACCCAGCGTGCGATCGAGCAGACCCTGGTGAAGTTGCGTGAGGCTGCCGAGAGCGACGCCGGCGCCGCCGAATAGCCGATCGCCCCCGACCGATGTGGTCGAGGGCGATCGGTGAACGCTTGATTCTCAGTGCACTGGTCTCAGTGTTCGATTCTCAGTGTCCCGCGAGAACCGTCGGGTCCACCGGGGCGACCTTCTTGCGGGGCAGGAAGAACGCCGGGATCAGGACCAACGCGGTCAGCACGACGGCGACCCAGAAGGTCGACTGGTAACTGCCCGACAACTGGTGCAACAGATCCTGGGGTACTTCCTTCTCACCGGCCATCCGCATGCCGTAGGCCTCCCCAGCCCCACTGTTGTTCTTGATGTGGTTGGTGAAGATGACCGAGAAGATCGCCGCGCCGACCGAACTGGCGACCTGCTGGATGATGTTCATCATCGTGGATCCGCGGGCGACGGTGTGCTCACGCAGGGTCGCCAGTGCCGCCGTCATGATCGGCATCATGGTGGCTCCCATGCCGAGACCCATCACGAAGAGCGAGGCCATGATGTAGAACTTGCCGGTGCCGTCGTCCACCTGAGTGAACATGGCCATCCCGAGGGTGACCGTGGCGGCTCCGATCAGCACGATCTTGCCGGGCCCGATCTTGTCCACCAGGAAGCCGGCGATCGGCATCGTCAGCATGGCGCCGATCCCCTGCGGTGCCAGCATTCCGCCCGATCCGGTAGCCGAGTAGCCGTGTACCTGCTGGAAGAACGACGGGAACAGGAGCGAGGCACCGAAGAAGGCGACGGCGAACAGGAACATCGCTATCACCGCGACGGTCAGATTGCGGTTCTGGAACAGACGCAGGTCGATCAGCGGGTGCCGGTTGTTCTTGTTCAGGGCCCAGGGCACGAACGCCACGATCAAAAGCAGGCCGATGGCCATGAAGGTGAGCACCTTGGTGTCCCACAGGGTGCCCGAGTCCGGGATGGAGGACACGCCGTACAGGAAGGCGGCCAGACCAGGCGAGAGCAGCAGCACGCCGACGAGGTCGAACGACTCCGACGGTTCCACGTGGTCCTTGGGCAGGACCACCCAGGCGTAGACCAGGGCGATGATGCCGATCGGCAGGTTGATCAGGAAGATCCAGTGCCACGACAGGTGGTCGATCATGACGCCACCGAGGATCGGGCCGAAGATCGGGCCGAGCAACATCGGGATGCCCATCACGGCCATCACCCGGCCGACCCGCGCCGGGCCGGCCGCATGGGTCAGCATGGTCATGCCCAACGGCATCAACATGCCGCCACCGAGGCCCTGGAGCACCCGGAAGGCGATCAGCATCTCCAGGCTGTTCGCCGCGGCACAGAGCACGGACCCGGCGGTGAACAGGGAGACCGCCAACAGGTAGAGCCGTTTGGTGCCGAATCGATCGGCCGCCCAACCGGTCAACGGGATCACCATGGCCAGGGCCAACGTGTAGCCCGTCATGGTCCAGGCCACGTCGGAGGTCTTCGCCTGGAAGGTGTCGGTGAAGGTGGGGAGGGCGACCGACACGACGGTGATGTCGAGGATGGACATGATGGCGCCGAGAACGACGACGCCAGCGACCAGCAGGACGGATCTGTCCAGCTTGTCGCTCGCGGGGGACGGCGCGCTGCCGTCGGTAGTCACTGGTGAACTCACTCAACGAGCCTAAGGTTGCGCGGCTCAACCATCAAATCGTTTGGATGGTGCTAACGATCACAGGGCCAGAGCATTGGCAAGCGACCCCATGATGTGCACTCGTGCTGCTCAGAGCAGGGCTTCGATGGCTCCGGTCACGCTCGGGTCCAGAGGCTCCACGGTGGGGGAGAATCGGGCCGCCACCTGCCCGTCGGCGGTGAGTAGGAACTTCTCGAAGTTCCACTGCACGTCGCCGGCCTCACCCTTCTCGTTGGTGGCCGCGGTCACGGTCGAGTAGATCGGGTGTCGCTCCGAGCCGTTCACCTCGACCTTCTCGGTCATCGGGAAGGTGACTCCATAGGTGGCCGAGCAGAACTCGGCGATCTCTTCGGCATCGCCCGGCTCCTGCCCCATGAACTGGTTGCACGGCACCCCGACCACGGTGAAACCGCGCCCCGCGTAGGTCGCCTGAAGCTGCTCCAGACCGGTGTATTGGGGAGTCAGACCGCACTTCGACGCGACGTTGACCAACAGGGTGGGCTGCCCACCGGTGAGGTCGGACAGGGTTCCCGGGGTGCCGTCGAGGCGGGCGATGGCAGTGTCGAGGATGCTCATGCCGCGAGCCTACCCATCCAGTGGGGGAACGATCGGTTGGCGTCGGGCGTTAGGTTCAAGGTCCCCCTGTCTGCCGAGAGGTTTCGAGTGAGCGTTGTCCCCTTGTCCGGTCCGGCCCGTCTGGTGACAGCCGAGCCGCCGCGCAACAGCTCGGTCGAGTTCACCGGGGGGCGGGTCCCGATCACCCTGCCGATCCGGGCGGCGCTGCCGGTGCTGGCCAAGGCAAGGGCCCGTGACGACGTGCACCCTTCGGTGGCGCTGCTGGCGGGTGCCACCCTGTTGGGGATGCGGCTGGTGGCGGCGGGCAAGTTCGAGCCCGCCGAGGACAGCACGCGATGGCGTGCGGCGGGGTTCAGCGCCGCCGACGATCAAGCGGTGGCGGCTCTCGCGGCGGCCCGTGCCACCGAGTTCGACCCGTGCCTCGATGAGGCCACCGCCGAGGGGCTGGTGCGGGCAGTGCTGGACGCCGTGGTCGATGCGATGCCGAATTCGGCACCGTACGACACCGGCGGACTGGCCGGCATGAGGTCACACCGCGGCGGGGTCCGGTCGCCTGCGGCGCGGCGCACTCGTGGAGCCGAACACCGAACCGGACAGTTCGCCGAGACGCTGCAGCATCGGCTGGAACGGATCAGGGCCCAGGCCGCGGGTGCCGACCTGGCCACCGGCGACCTGGCGCAGCTGGTCAGCGTGTCGCTGAGGATGGAGGCCGACGAGGAGGAACTCGTCGCCGGCGCGGTGCGGCTGGTGCTGCAGGTGCACGACGAACAGAATCCGATGCACCTCACCGACGCCGCGGTGCTGTGGACCGACGCTCCGGACGCCCACGGTTTCGGACCGCTGGCCCGAGCCCACGCGATGCGCGCACTGCACAGTGCAGTGGAAGCATGGCCGGTACTCGACCGGTTCTCTCAACTGCGGGTCCCCGATCAGATCACCCTCGACAACGATGAACTGGTCTCGCTCCTGTCCGACGGTGTCGGCGCGCTGCGTGACCGGGGAGTCGATGTGCTCTTCCCGCGCAGCCTGGGTCGAGACCTGAGCGCCAACCCGACGGTCGACCTCTTGCGCCAGCCTCAGCGAGACCCGGGCCAGGTGCCGATGTTCACCGAACCGCTCCAGGACCCCATCTTGGGGACGGAGGCACTCTGCTCCTTCACCTGGCAGGTCGCGCTGCACGGTGATCCGCTCAGCGAGGAGGAGATGGACGAGCTGGCTCGCGCCGCGTCTCCGGTGATGAAGTTGCGCGGCAACTGGATGATCGTGGATCCGGCGATCGCCCAGAAGGCCAGAAAGCGGTTGATCCGTCGGGTGCAACCCAGCGAGGCGGTCGCCGCTGCGTTGTCCGGGGTGATCCAGATCGCCGACGAACCCACCGAGGTGATCATCGGCGCGTCACTGCTCGCGGTTCGTGAGCAACTGCTCGGTGCCGTGACAGGTCGCCCGGTCGAGATCCCGGCCGCACTTCAGGCGACTCTGCGTGGCTACCAGCATCAGGGCCTCACCTGGCTGGCAGAGCTGACCCGGCTGGGGCTCGGCGGAGTGCTCGCCGACGACATGGGGCTCGGCAAGACGATCACCCTGATCGCGCTGCACCTGCACCGCCTCGAATCCGGCACCAGTAGGGGCGGGCCGACCCTCGTGGTGTGTCCGGCATCGCTGCTGGGCAACTGGGAGGCCGAGATCAGGCGGTTCGCTCCGGGCGTCCCGGTGCGCCGGTTCCACGGCAGCGGCCGCGATCTGGCCGAACTCGATGACCCCCGAGGCGCTGGCTTCGTGCTCACCACATACGGCACCATGCGGGTCGATGCCGCGGCTCTGGCGCAGGTGGACTGGGACCTGGTGGTAGCGGATGAGGCGCAGCACGTGAAGAACGCCCGTTCGTCCACGGCTCGCGCCCTGCGCAGCATCGGATCCCAGGCTCGGGTGGCATTGACCGGCACTCCGGTCGAGAACGAGTTGGTGGAACTGTGGGCGCTGCTGGATTGGGTGATCCCCGGCCTGCTCGGCTCTCTGAACGCCTTCCGTAAGGCCTGGGCGGCACCCATCGAATCGGGACTGGACCCCAACGCGACCCGCCGCTTCGCGGAGTTGATCAGCCCGTTCCTGCTGCGCCGACGCAAGTCCGATCCGGGGATCGCGCCCGAGCTGCCACCCAAGACGGAGACCGACCATCTGCTGGGTCTCACCCGGGAGCAGACCGTCCTCTACGAGGCCTTCGTGCGTGACTCGATGGAACGGATCGAGCGCTCGGACGCGGATCAGCGGCGAGGACTGGTGCTGCGCATGCTCACCGGACTCAAACAGATCTGCAACCATCCAGCGCATTTCCTGAAGCAGGCCAATCCGCGGCTGAACGGGCGCTCGGAGAAGCTCGAGCTGCTCGACGAGCTGCTCGGCACGGTGCTGGCCGAGGACTCTCGGGTGCTGGTGTTCACCCAGTACGTGGCGATGGCGCGACTGCTGGAGAACCACCTGACCAAGGCCGGGGTGCCGCACCAGTTCCTGCATGGCGGGGTGCCGGTCGCCCAGCGGGAACGGATGGTGCAGGTCTTCCAGTCCGGTGACGTGCCCGTCTTCCTGCTCTCGCTCAAGGCCGGAGGGACCGGGCTGAACCTGACCGCGGCCGACCATGTCGTCCACTTCGACCGCTGGTGGAATCCGGCGGTCGAGGACCAGGCCACCGACCGGGCCTACCGGATCGGCCAGACCCGACCGGTTCAGGTGCATCGGATGGTGACCCAGGGGACCGTGGAAGAGAAGATCGCGGAGTTGCTGACCCGTAAGCGAGGTCTGGCCGATGCCGTGCTGGGCCGTGGCGAGGCCGCTTTGACCGAACTCGACAATGACCAGTTGCGCGACCTGGTCGAGCTGCGCCGATGAGCGGGTCGGCGGCGAGCAGCACCCACCCTCGTCTCGAGCCACGTCGAGGGGCGACCAGATTGCGCTGGTGGGGCAGGGCGTGGCAGTCCGGTGTCGAGGAGTCCGCCTTCGGTGACTCCGAACTCAAGACCGGCCGCAGGATCGCGCGTAGTGGACTGGTCGGCGCGATCGAGCTGGGGCGGGGCGAGTACGTCGCCTCGGTGACCGACGGCGAGCACCTGCACCGAGTCAATGGCTCGGTTCGGCTTCTCGATGCCGAGGCCATGGCCACCTTCGTCGATGTGGTGGCCGCAGAGGCCGGTCGGATCGGTGCCCTGGTTGCCGGCGACATCCCACGCCGCCTGGCCGAGGACGCGGAGGAAGCGGGGGTCGAACTGGTTCCGTGGTCGGGTGAACTCGGGTTCACCTGTACCTGCGAGCCCTGGGCCGATCCCTGTGCGCACGCGATCGCGGTGGCCACGCAGGTCGGCTGGCTCCTGGATGCCGACCCGATGCTGCTGCTCACTCTGCGGGGTACGACTCGACAGCAACTGCTCGAGTCGCTCAACGCCCTGGGCGAGGCGCCGTCGCCGGAGGTCGACCTCGGGGTTGAGGAGGTCGACCTCTCGGTTGATCTTGCGGTGGCCCAAGAGGCGGCGCTACGCGCGGAGCGACTCCTGGTCGAACTCGGACACTAGGATTTCAGCGGTCCGCGGGGGCCTCGGTGACGCCCATCGGACGCGCGCCGAGTTCCTCATCGAGGCGTAGCAGCCCCGGCCCGTCATCGCGGATCATCTTGAGTCGGCCGATGATCTCCGACACCGTGGCCTCTTCATCGACCTGTTCGTCGAGGAAGAAGTTCAGCAGTGGCCGCGAGTCGAGGTCGCCCTCCTTGTCGGCGGCGCGGTACAGATTGCGGATCGATTCCGACACCTGCTGCTCGTGTGAGTAGGCGGCCTCGAAGGCGTCCAGCACACTGCTCACGTTCACCACAGGAGCGTCGACCGTGCCGATCTGGGGGCGGTTGTCGCGGTCGGCCACGTGGTCGATGAACCGGTTGGCGTGCACGATCTCCTCGTCGGCCTGGTGCCGCAGCCACTTGGCCATTCCGGGCAGGTCCATCAGCTCGAGCTCGATCGCCAACTGGCGGTAGACCAACGAGGCTGAGAACTCCAGGGTGATCTGGTCGTTGAATGCCTTCTCCAACTCTGCACTCATCTTCATGAGCCCGACATTAGTCGGGTCGGACGATGCTTTCACCTTAGGTTTGGCATACCTCTCTGAGACTTGCCTTGCCTATGCCCTTCGCCGGCGTGACTCGGGTACGGGCTCAGGCGACACCGAGAGCGGCACGGGCCATCCGGGTGAGGATCTCTCGCATCGCCTCGATCGGCAGCCGACTCGAGTGCGGTGTCGAGTTGATGAGGCCGAAGCCGACGTGTGCTGTCGCCCGGGCAGCCTCGTTAGGAACGTGTGGATAGAGGGCCGCGACCTGGTCGGCCCACAGTGAGACGTAGGCACGCTGCAGTACGCGGACTCTGTCTCGGGACTCATCCGGCAATAGTTGCCAGTCCCGCTCCTGGACCGCGATCAGCGAGGGTTGGCGCAGGGCGAAGTCCACGTGGAAGTCGATCAGTCTCCGCAGCGCGTCACGCGCATCGGTAGCGTCGTCGACCCGCTTCCTTCCCTCGGTGAGTAGATGCTCGGAGATATTGATCAGCATCTGCGAGAGCATGGCGTCCTTGCTCGGGAAGTGCTTGTAGAGCGCGGGTCCCGAGATCCCGCAGGCAGCACCGAGGTCGGCCACCGAGACGCCGTGGAAGCCACGTGCGGCGAATAGTCTCGCAGCGGTGTCGAGAATCTGATCGCGTCGGCTGGTCACCCGAGAAGGTTAGCGGTGACTCACCAACCTCGGGATCCGGTCTGGACTTTTGGTTAATGATCGCTAACCTAGGGGTGTGACCGAAATCGCTGAGCCGACCCATCAGCCCGGACCCGCCACGATGGCCGACCTGGTGGTCCAACTGCGCGAGCGCACCACCCGGGTCAGACAGGGTGGTTCGGTCGGTGCGCGGACCAAGCACACCGGGCGGGGGAAGCTGCTGGTCCGGGACCGGATCGATCATCTGCTGGACCCGGGCAGCCCATTTCTCGAGTTGAGCACGCTGGCCGGCTACGGCATGTACGGCACCGAACCCGACGACGAGTATTCGGTACCCAGCGCCGGAATCGTGACCGGGATCGGCCTGATCGAAGGACGCCCGGTGATGGTGATCGCGAACGACGCCACGGTCAAGGGGGGAACCTATTACCCGCTCACGGTCAAGAAGCATCTTCGGGCTCAGACCATCGCCGCGGAGAACCGGTTGCCCTGCATCGCCCTGGTCGACTCGGGCGGGGCCTTCCTGCCGATGCAGGACGAGGTCTTCCCCGACCGCGAGCATTTCGGGCGGATCTTCTTCAATCAGGCCAACCTCTCGGCGGCCGGAGTCCCGCAGATCGCCTCGGTGATGGGCTCCTGTACCGCCGGGGGCGCCTATGTGCCGGCGATGAGCGACGAGACCGTGATCGTGCGCAATCAGGGCACCATCTTTCTGGGCGGCCCGCCGTTGGTGAAGGCGGCCACCGGTGAGGAGGTCAGCGCCGAGGAACTGGGCGGTGGCGACGTGCATGCCCGGACCTCCGGTGTGGTCGACCACCTGGCCGAGGACGACGATCATGCCCTGGCGATCGTGCGCAGCATCGTGCACACCCTGCCGGCCGAGGATCCAGGTGTGGTCCCCGGTGCGGTCACCGAGCCGCTGGAATCGCCGGACACCCTGCTCGACGTGGTCCCGGCCGACACCCGCACCCCCTACGACGTACGGGAGGTGATCCGGCGGGTGGTGGACAGCAGCCGGTTCCACGAGTTCAAGAAGCTCTACGGCACCACCCTGGTCTGTGGGTTCGCCCGGATCCACGGCTACGAGGTCGGGATCGTGGCCAACAACGGCATCCTGTTCAGTGAGTCGGCGCTCAAGGGCGCGCATTTCGTGGAGCTGTGCAACCAGCGCAGGATCCCACTCGTCTTCCTGCAGAACATCACCGGCTTCATGGTCGGGCGCGAGTACGAGAACGGCGGCATCGCCCGTGACGGCGCGAAGCTGGTGACCGCGGTCAGCTGCTCGGTGGTGCCCAAGTTCACGATCGTCATCGGAGGCTCGTTCGGGGCCGGCAACTACGGCATGAACGGTCGCGCCTACGACCCTCGCTTCCTCTGGATGTGGCCCAACGCCAAGATCTCGGTGATGGGGGGAGAACAAGCCGCCACCGTGCTGGCCACCGTCAAGCGGGATGGGATCGAGAAGTCCGGAGGCGAGTGGTCGAACGAGGCGGAGGAGGCCTTCAAGGACCCGATCCGGGCCCAATACGAGGAGCAGGGCTCGGCCTACTACTCCACCGCCCGACTGTGGGACGACGGCATCATCGAGCCCGCCGACACCCGCAGGGTGTTGGGCATGGCCCTCGCCGTCACCGCCCGCGTACCCGTCCCGGAACCGCGCTACGGCGTCTTCCGGATGTGACCTCGAGGACACCTGCAACCATGACGAACACACGCATGACGAACACTCTGCTGATAGCCAACCGCGGCGAGATCGCCCGCCGAGTCATCCGAAGCGCCCGAGCGTCGGGATGGCGCACGGTGGCGCTCCATACCGACCTCGATGCGACGGCCGCCCACGTACGAGAGGCCGACCAGGCGATCCGGGTCGAGGGTTACCTGGACATCGGAGCCGTGGTCGCCGCCGCCCGGGAGGCGGGAGCCAGCCACGTGCACCCGGGGTACGGCTTCCTCTCCGAACGGGCCCCCTTCGCCCGTGCCCTGGCCGAGGCCGGGATCACCCTGGTCGGTCCGAGTGCCGAGGTGATGGACGCGATGGGGCGCAAGGACGCGGCTCGCGAGATCGCGGTGGCCGCGGGGGTCCCCGTCGTGCCCTCCTATTCGCTCGAGGACGATCCCGAGACATTCACCTATCCGGTACTGGTCAAGGCCGCTGCCGGCGGCGGCGGCAAGGGGATGCGCACGGTCGAGCGGCCCGAGGAGTTCGCCGAGGCCCTGGCCGCGGCCGAGCGCGAGGCCGCTTCCTCGTTCGGCGACGACACCATGCTGATCGAGACGTTCGTGACCTCGGGGCGTCATATCGAGGTCCAGATCGTCGGCGACGAGCACGGCACGGTGCTGCACTTCTTCGAACGGGACTGCTCCACTCAGCGCCGGCATCAGAAGGTGCTGGAAGAGGCACCCGCCCCCACCATCACCGGCGCTCAGCGCGCCGCGATCACCGCTGCCGCGGTGGCTCTCGCCACGAAGGTCGGCTATGTCGGCGCCGGCACGGTCGAGTTCCTGCTCGACAACGGCACCGGGGAGTTCTACTTCTTGGAGATGAACACCCGGCTGCAGGTCGAGCATCCGGTCACCGAGGAGGCGGTCCGGATCGCCGGTGAGCCGCTCGACCTGGTGGCCCTGCAACTGCGGGTGGCGCTCGGCGAGCCGCTCGGCTTCGAGCAGGGCGCGGTCGAACTGGTCGGGTGTGCGATCGAGGCAAGGGTCTATGCCGAGGACTCGTTCAACGGCTTCCTGCCCCAGGCCGGTACCGCCACCGCGGTCCACTGGGGTCGGGGGACGACTCCGGACTGTGCGGGCGGGGTACGGGTGGACGAGGCGCTGGAGTCGGGGCAGGAGGTATCGACCGCATACGACCCGATGCTGGGCAAGGTGATCGGGTACGGCCCGGACCGGGAGAGTGCCCGGGCGGCCGTCATCGCCGCACTCGACGGCACCGCGATCTTCGGGCTGACCACCAACGCCGGATTCCTCCGGGTGCTGCTTGCCGGAGACGAGTTTCGAGACACGCTGATCGACACCAATTGGCTCGACCAGCATGCGGTCACCGCTCCGGGGGAGGAGGCAGCGCTGGCGCTGTTGGCCGCCGTCGTCCGGCCCCCAGCGGAGGGTGGTCCGTGGACGGCCGACGGGTTCCGGCTCTCCGCTCCCCCCGGGCCGCTGGTGTTGGACGGTCGGGAACTACCCGAATCCGAGGGTGGGCGCGTGGTGCCGGTCGCCGCGCCCGGAGTCGCGTCCGTCTCCCGCAGCGGAGGCCCGGACGGCTTCGTCCGCGCCGCCCTGGACGGGCACGAGGTGGTGGTGCGCGGCCAGCGGTTCGTGTTCGCACATCCGGACCCGTTCGCCGATTCCGCTGCGGCCGCCGGTGACGGCACCCTGCTCGCCCCGATGCCCGGAACCGTGCTGCAGGTGCGGGTGATCGAGGGGGACGCTGTGGTCGCCGGTGACACGCTGGGGGTGCTGGAGGCGATGAAGATGGAACTGCCGGTGAAGGCTCCCTTCGACGGAAGGGTCGTCCGCGTCGGGTCAGGCCAGGGCGACCAGGTGGCCCTGGGTGCCGTGCTGTTCGTGGTCGACCGGGGCGAGCACTAGGACGATGAGGAGGAACACCCGATGACTGAGCCGGTGGCGCTGCCGATGCGAGTGCCCCTGCCGGGCCTGCCCGAGCGGGTGACGATCTATGAGGTCGGGCCTCGAGACGGCCTGCAGAACGAGAAGACCAACGTCTCGCTGGAGGTGAAGGCTCGTTTCGTGGCCCGGCTCCTGGACGCCGGGCTGCCGGTGGTCGAGGCGACCAGCTTCGTGCATCCCAGGTGGGTGCCTCAGCTGGCCGATGCGGCCGAGCTGATGGACCGACTGCTCGCCGATCTGGGTGAGCGCGCACTCGAGCTACCGGTACTGGTGCCCAACGAACGAGGTCTGGACCGGGCGCTGGCCCTGGGCTCACGCCATATCGCGGTGTTCGCCAGCGCCACCGAGACTTTCGCCGGCAAGAACCTGAACCGCACCCTGGACACGCAGTTCGAGATGTTCGAGCCCACCGTCACTCGGGCTCTGGCGGCGGGTGCCGACGTACGCGGTTACCTGTCGATGTGTTTCGGAGACCCGTGGGAGGGGGCCGTCCCGCTCGACCAGGTGGTGTCCACCGGTCGTCGCCTGCTCGATCTGGGTGTCGGTCAGTTGAGCCTGGGCGACACCATCGGGGCGGCGACTCCCGGCCACGTCCGGGCTCTGCTCGAGGCGTTCGCGTCGGCCGGCGTCGGTACCGATCGGCTGGCGTTGCACTTTCATGACACCTACGGACAGGCACTGGTCAACACCCTCGCCGCGCTGCAGTGCGGGGTCACCACATTCGACGCCTCGGCAGGCGGGCTGGGCGGGTGCCCGTATGCCAAGTCGGCTACCGGCAATCTCGCCACCGAGGACCTCGTCTGGATGCTGAACGGTCTGGGCATCGACCATGGCGTCGACCTGGCCGCTCTGGTGCGGACGAGCGGGTGGATGGCAGGCGAACTGGGGCGGCCCAGCGCCAGTGCGGTGGTGCGTGCCCTGGCCACCGCAGCGAGCGACTCCGGGGGTACGGCAGAATCGGGGATATGAAGCGAGTCGTCTACCTGCACATCGGTGCGCCCAAGACGGGGACCACCTACCTGCAGGACCGACTCATGATCAATGCCGACCACCTGGCCCAGCACGGGGTCACCATTCCCTCGCAGAACCGGATGGTCGACATCGACCGGTTCCACTTCCGGGCGGCACTGGATCTGTTGGACCAGGACTGGGGTGGTAACCCGGGCCACGCCAAGGGCGCCTGGGAGACCATGCTGCGACGGATCCGGCGGGGCCAGCCCCGGGCGATCGTCTCCCACGAGATCCTGGCTCCGGCCCCGCCGGAGAAGATCGCGCGCGCGATGAACGATCTGGCGGACTGCGAGGTGCACATCGTCTACTCGGTGCGTGACCTGGCCCGGCAGATCCCGGCGGCCTATCAGGAGTCGATCAAACAGGGCAACCGGTTGCGCTACCGCCGCTTCGTGCGGCGCGCGGTGAACGGGGGGGACCTCTTCTTCCGGCGTTCCTTCGATCTGCCGACGGTGCTCAACAGCTGGTCGGCGAAGCTCCCGCCGGAACGAGTGCACGTGGTCACCGTTCCGCACGAGCGAGGCCCCGGCGGCGAGCTCCTGTGGCAGCGCTTCTGCCAAGCGTTCGGGATCGATCCGTCCTGGGCGCCCAAGGACTCCGAGCGCAAGAACCGTTCCCTGGGGGTGCCCGAGACCCAGGTCCTGCGCGGCATCAACCGGATCCTCCCCGATGAGTACCGCCAGCAGGTCGGCTACATGCACGTGATGCGGGAGTTCCTGGCCGAGGACGTCCTGGCCGATCGGGGCAGTAAGACGCTGCGACTGCCACCGGGCCGGTTCGACTGGGCCGAGGAGCAGGCGCAGCTGTGGATCGACTGGCTCGTCGGCTCGGGGGTCGAGGTGATCGGGGACACCGAAGATCTGCGACCACGCCGCTACGACCCGGAGCTCTACGTCGATCCCGACCGGCGCGGTGCCCGCCGCCAACTGGAGCCCGCGCTGGAGGCGCTGACCGCCCTGGCCCGTGAGGCCATGGACGAGCGTAACCACCGGTCTCTGGGAACCCGGGTGCGGATCAGCACGCAACGGTTGCGGGGCCGGTGAGGATGCCGGTCGAGCCCTCCCAGAGGTCCGGTTCCTGGGCCGCGCACCTGGTCGCCGGAGGTACCCGAGCCTGGCACGAGTACGCCGAGCAGTCGTCGGTCGGCCGAGACGGCTGGCACGGGCCGGTGCCCGGTGCCCAGAACCTGGAACTGCTACGTCGGCTCAACCTGCGCGGCCGCCCCTCTGCCGAGTCGGTGCGCGAGGTACTGACTGCCGCTCTGCCCGGTCGAGGGCGACCGGACCTGCTGCTGCGGGGTGCCGACGAGCCTCGCTGGGGACATCCACCGATCGACCCCGTCGAGCTGGCGCCGGACGAACTCGTCCGGGTCGCCGGTTCGGTCCTGGCCGGCCGGATCGCCGCCAGCCGCACCCCGTCGCCCCAACCTCACCGGATCCGGCGCTGGTCGAAGCAGTATGTGTTGCACGGGGATCCGTGGTGGCTCGACGAGGCCGCCGAACGCCTCGTCGCCGACGGCCGCCCGAGCGGTGGACCCGCCGCCCACCACCTGGTACTCGCGGCTCCTCTGGACCAGCTCCTCCTCTCCCTGTGGAGCCGGCGCAGCTTCGGTGACGGTGTCGGGGGGCTCACGGAGTGGCTGGGCACCCGGCACCAGACCGGGTACGTGCCGGCCCGGATCGATCTCGTCCAGTTGGCCGAGCGAGCGGCCTCGCGGGTCGGAGTGCACCGGACCCATGTGGTGCTCGACCCGGCGGCGCTTCCGGGCCTGACCGGGATGCGCCGACTCCCGGCCCCCCTGCCTCGCCCCGGATGGGCGGGCACCGAGCTGGCCCGCCGGATCGGTGCCATCCTGGGCACCCGAGTGGCCCCGGAGCGGCGCCGTGAGCTGGTCTGGCAGGTGCTGCGCCCCGCTCTGAGGGCCCGTCCCGGGATCGGCCGGCCTCGGCTGCGAGTGCCGGAGCGGCACCGGGCATGGCTGATCGAACGAGCCGAGGCGATGATCGTCGGGATCCGTCGCCGTGGCTACCCTGTGCACGGAGACCTGGACACCTTGGTTCCCGGTCCGGTCGGCTTACCGGACGGCCGACAGGGCGATCCGACCGTCCTCCTGGATCTGGCGCTGGACCTGATATTGGATGAGAACTGGCCCGGCCGGGTCGCCGAGGATCGAGAGGTGAACGCGTGAGTAGGCGCGTCGTGCTGCATGTCGGTACTCCCAAGACCGGGACCTCGCACCTGCAGGACGTGCTGTTCCGCAATCGCGAGTTGCTCGCCGAACACGGCATCGGTTATCCGGCTGATCGGTTCGATGCACACTTTCTGGCCGCGCTGGACCTGATGGACCTGCCCTGGGGCGGCCTGGAGGGCGAGGCGGTCGGACGCTGGGATGCGCTGGCCGCCGAGGTCCGGGCCTGGTCGGGCACTTCGATCATCAGCCACGAGATCCTGGCTCGTGCCACCAGACCGCAGATCGCCCGGGCCCTGACCGATCTGGGTGCCGACGACGGGGTTGAGATCCACCTGGTGATCACCACCCGTGACCTGGTGCGGCAGATCCCTGCCGAGTGGCAGGAGAACATCAAGCACCGCAGCACGATCAGCTATCACTCATTCCTGGAAACCATCGCCGACCCGTCGCGACCGGGCCGGATCGGCAGCTGGTTCTGGGCTGTCCAAGAGATTCCCGACATCCTCGAACGCTGGGGCGCCACCCTGCCCCCCGAGCGGGTACACGTGGTCACCGTGCCTCCCAAGGGGGCAGCGCGTGATGAGTTGTGGACTCGGTTCAGTACCGCCTTCGGGCTGGACGGCCTGCCGCTGGACGACACCGCCGAACGGGCCAATCCGTCCCTGGGAGTCGCCGAGACCACATTGGTTCGTCGGATCAACCAGCGAGTCGTCGCCGAGCTGCCTCCGGCCCACTACCGTCCCCTGGTGCGAGAGCTGCTCGCCCACCAGACGCTGTCCCAGCGCACCGACTCGGCTCGATTGGCCCTCTCTCCCGAGGCCCACGCCCGGGCCCGGGCGCTCTCCGAGTCGTGGATCGCGGAGATCGACGCTCGTGGCTATGACGTGGTGGGTGATCTGAGCGATCTCCTGGGCGCGGACCACGTCGATTTCGTGGATCCCGACCTGGTCGCCGAGGCCGAGGTCAATGCCGCGGCACTGGACGCGATCGATGCCCTGCTGCGCGAGACGGTCCGGCTCCAGGACGAAGGGGAGCAGGCTCGGCACGAGGCGGCGGTGGCCTGGGCCGAGGTCGACCGACCCCGGGCGAGGCTCGGGTACCGGGTCAAGAACAAGCTGTACCGAACCCTGGACCAGTCTGGGGTGGGACGGCTCGCGTTGCAGGTCTACCGACGGGCCCGGGGACGCAACTCCTTCGAGGCATAGCGCCCCACCTGCCAGGTGAGCAGGGCATCGGTGCCGCCACCGACCGCGCCGCCGAGCACCGGGACCCGGCGTCCGGCCGTGGTCAGCAGGTGCTTGCCGGTGACCCGGGTGATCAGTTCGGTGGCCACCTCTGCCGCGATCAGCGGGCTCAGGGCAGGGTCGTGTGCCGGGGCCGTGGCCAGGGCCATCGGCGGCGCCGGCACCTTCGATGCGGTGACCAGTCGGTCCACCTTGTCGGGACCGAGCAGACAGAGCAGCACGGCGTTGCGGGTTCGTGGGTCGGCCAGGTCGTAGCCGTTCAGGTGGGCGATCGCGGCGATCATCCGACACTGGACCAGGGTCAGGCCGGTGACATTGACCGGGATGGTGATCGGCATCGTGGTGAGCCCACCCAGGTTGGTGACGAAACCTTGGGCGCCGGCATAGCGAACGTGGTGGTCGATCAGGTGGCTGACGGCACGCTTGCGGTTGCCGCCGTGCTGCTTCAGGGCCGCCTCGGCCGCGATCCGGGCGCCGCTGAGGGGCCCCACTCCGTTGATGGAGCGGTGCAACGCTTCGTGCACGAAACTGTCGGCCAGCCGAGGGGCCAGGCTCGGCAGTCGTGGCGCCAGGAACCCGGTCAACAACTTGCCCGCACCTCGCTTGGTCCCCATCTCGACATACTACGGTGGGGGTGTGCCCACCGAGCCCCCGTCGAGTCCGTGGTCCTTTCCCCCGGCCTCCTCCTTCGAGCCGGACGAGGACCTGGTGGCGATGGGTGGCGATCTGGCGCCGGGCACCCTGTTGAGCGCGTATCGGCAGGGCCTCTTCCCGATGCCGGTCGGTGGTCCCGACGATCCGATGCAGTGGTTCTGTCCCGCCTGGCGTGGGGTGCTTCCCTTGGCGGGGCTGCGGGTCTCCCGCTCACTGCGCCGCTCGGTTCGGGACTTCACGATCCGGGTAGATACGGACTTCGAGGGTGTACTGGCGGCCTGCGCCGACCCGCGGCGGGAGGGCGGCTGGATCGACGATCAGGTCCGGGCGGCCTATCTTGAGTTGCACCGGCTCGGCTGGGCGCACTCGGTGGAGACCTGGCAGGACGGCGAGCTGGTGGGTGGTCTGTACGGAGTGGCGATCGGGGGCCTGTTCGCTGGGGAGTCCATGTTCCACCGGGCGCGCGATGCCTCCAAGGTGGCGTTGGTCGCTCTGGTGGACCTGCTCCGATCCAGCGGTGAGGAAGAGCTGCGGGTGCTGGACGTGCAGTGGCGCACCGAGCACCTGGCCAGCCTCGGCGTGGTCGAGGTGGCTCGCCGTGAGTACCTGGCCCGGCTGGCGCCCGCGTTGATGCTGCCGCCGCCGATCCTGAGTTGAGCGGTGAGAGATCCGGTGCGGGTCCTCAGCCGGTGCGCTTGGCGGTGAAGGCCTCGACCACCGAGCAGCTTCCGGCGGTGTAGTAGGAGAACCTCGCGTTCGTCAGGCGCTTGCCGACGAATTTGCCGCGCAAGGACACGGTGTACCAGGCCTCGCCCCCGCGCCAGTTCTTGGTCACATCCACGATGCCGTGGCGCGGGATCCTCGTCGTGGGAAAGTTCAACGTCACGTTGCGGTAGGTCGGGAACTGCAACGGGGGAGTGCAGCGCATGCGGAGGTTGATGCCACGGAAGCCGACGATCCTGCCTCTCTTGACCGTGAAGTCGAAGTCACTGCTCGACCATCTCCCCGTCTTGGGTCGGGTGGGAGGGGCGACCCGGCGTACCTTCAGCCTTTTGGTGGCGGTGGCGCCGGCCCCCTTCACCTTGAGTCTCACGTGGGTGGACTTCCGGGCACTCCTCAGGGTGATCGGCACCTGCACCGTCCGGCTCGCTCCGGCCTCCAGCAGGCCGATTCGGGTCTTCTTGACCTTGACGCCCTTGCCCCGGCCGGTGATCACGACACTCTTCGCCGCCAGCCCACCGGTGTTGCGGACGGTGACCCGATGGGTCTGGGTGGCGCCTCGCACCAGCCTGAGCAACTTCCGGTTCTTGCCCAGGACCTCGACGGAACCGATCATGAGCCGGGGTGAGACGTAGACGTTCTTCAGTGATCCGCCCATGGCGTCATACGGCGTGGCCTGGGTGTAGTCGGCGACCTCGGGGTCGTATATCGCGACCATGCCGCAGTTCCAGAGGGTGCTGGGGTTCTCGATGTCCGAGCGCCACAGTTCGCGCACCTGGTTGCCGTCGTCGGCCCAGACTCGTTGTGTCGTGACGACTTGGACCGAGCAGTTGTCGTTCACGAGTCGCCCCACCCCGGCCACCAGCAGACTGTCGGGGTTGCGCTGCGGTGCGCCCTCGAGACGGACCTCGGCGTCGATGATCGCCTCGTTGTCCTTGAAGTCGTAGCGGACCCGGAAGTCGACCCGCTTCAAGTGCCGGCCGGCCTCGTTACTGGTGGGCATCCCGCCGATCGACGTCGTCCAGGTCGCCCGCTTCTCGGAGAGTTGCTGCTGGGGTGCGGCACCGGCGGACGGCGCCTGCAGTCCGGTCAGAGTGGCTCCGAAAAGAGCCAGCAAAGTGAGTGGAATGGTGGAACGTCGCATTCGAACCCTCCGTTTCACCTGCGATCGAATCTGCCTGGCTCCTACCCCCGGGCGACGAAGCGAAACCCCGGGTAGGGGCCATGTCTCGGCGTAGTCGCTACTTGAGAAGTTTGGACATCCGGCGGTCGGCCAGAGGTTTACCACCCGTCTGACAGGTGGGGCAGTACTGCAGGCTGGAGTCGGCGAAGCTCACCTCGCGCACCACCTCACCGCAGCGTGGGCAGGCGGCCCCGGTCCGGCCGTGGACCGCGAGATGGGATTTCTTCTCCCCCTTCAGCTCGCTGGCGGCCAGTCCCCGCGAACGCTGCACAGCATCGCCCAGCATCTCCCGGATCGCGCGATACAGGATTGCGCGATCCTCCTCATCCAGGGTGTTGGCGGCCTTGAACGGCGACATCCGTGCCTGCCAGAGGATCTCATCGGAGTAGGCGTTGCCGATTCCGGCGATGATGGACTGGGTCCGCAGCACCCCCTTGAGCTGGCTGCGACCGGCCGTGCTGAGTATGTCGGCCAAAGCCTCGGGGGTGAACTCGTCGGCGAGCGGGTCGGGACCCAGTCTCGCGATGCCGGATACCTCCTCAGGGCTGCGGACCACGTAGATCGCCAGCGACTTCTTGGTGCCCGCCTCCGTGACGTCCAGCCCGGTTTCGTCGTCGAGCACGATCCGCGCCGCCAACGGTCCCTTGCTGCCCGGCTTCGGTGGTGTCGCCGGCACCTGGTCGCGCCAGCGAATCCACCCCGCCCGGGCCAGGTGCAGTACCAGGTGCAGCCCCCCGGCGGTGATATCCAAGAATTTGCCGTGTCGGCTGACACCCTCGACGAAACTGCCGGTCAGGGCTGTCAGCGGTGGATCGAAGGTCTTCAGGGCGCTGAAGGCGGCCAGATCGATCCGGGCCACGGCTCGACCCTCCAGACGACCGGACAGATCCTGGGCGAGTGCTTCCACTTCGGGCAGCTCGGGCATGGCCCGAGTCTAGGCATCCGAGGCATTCGGCGCGTGAACGTCGCCCCCGTCCGTTTGTCGGCGGGTTGACGCCTCATCCGGCTGATCGGGTCGGGTGAGTGCTCTACTTGCTCCGTGCCTGCCCCACGTGACGCCGTCGCCCGCCTGCTCGCCGTGCTGGGTTGCCTGGTGCTCCCCTTCGCCCTGACCTCGGCGTGGACCGCGAGCACCGTGACGGACACCGATGCCTTCGTCGCCGCTACCGGTCCCCTCGCCGAGGATCCTCAGGTACGCGCTGCGGTGGCAGACCAGGTCACCACCGCCCTGGTGACCTCCCTGGACAGTGCCGCCGAGAGCCGCCGAGGGCCACTCGAGCAGTTCCTCGGTCAACAGGGGGCCGACTCCCTGCAGAACGGTCTGCGTGGGCCACTGACCACCGCGGTGAGCAAGGTCGTCACCAGCGTGCTGGAGAGCCCGGGCTTTCCGCAGCTGTGGCGGGCCGCGACCCGGGCCGCGCACCAGGACGTGGTGACCGTGCTGGAGAGCGACGCTCCCCGGGTCACCGCTGACGGGCAGGTCGAGATCAGATTGGACAATGTGCTTCGAGCGGTGACACAGCAGCTCTCGCGTCAGGGTCTGCCCGGAGCGGACCGCCTGGTGCCCGATGAGCTCCAGGTGGGCCTGCCGATCGCCTCGGTACAGGACCTCGATCGGGCCCGGGCGGGATATCAGGTGCTCGACCGGCTCGGCTGGTGGCTCCCGGTGATCACCGGCGCTCTGTTGCTAGGCGCGCTGGTGCTCGCCAGGCATCGATCGGCGATATTGCGCCTGGTCGGGCGGGGTGCCGTGATCGGTGGGGCCCTGCTGGTCGCACTTCTCTGGGGTGCTCAGCAGGTGGTGGCACAGGCGAACGACCGGCTCGATCCAGCAGTGACCGATGCGCTGTTGACCGTGCTACTGGCCGGTCTGCGCCAGACGGTGGTAGTCACGATCCTGGTCGGCCTGGCGGTCGCGGTGCTCGGCACCGTCCTGAGCTGGCTGGGCACGCGCTCGACTCGGTCGGCTGGTGTGGTCGGAACCGCGATCGTCGGTGTCATCGCCGTCGCGGCCGTCGTCGTGGCGCTGTAGACGCTGACACGGCAGTTCTTGTTAACCAGGAGGTAACTACAAGCGCCGTGTCAGCGCGGATCTGATGCCTCTCGGGAGTTCGTGAACGGAGCGAAGGTGAAGGCGCTCGAGCGGAGGCCGGCCCAACTGCGGAAGGCGGTACCGGAGATCGTGTTCGTGCGACCGTCGGTGCCGGTCAGGGTGACGGTGTCGACCCAGGAACCGGCGGCCGGGTAGGTGCGTACCGTGATGGAGGCCAACGGCCAGGTGGAACCGAATCGGGCGGCCCAGGTTTCGGCGGGGATGCTCACCTGCCACGGTGTGGCCGGGTCGTAGGGGTCCTTCTTGCTGACCAGGTAGGGAACCGAGGAGTTCGCCAGCATCCAGCCCCCGTTGCTGGAACTGAACTGGGTGATGGCCGGTCGGCCCTGGTAGGTGCGGATCTCGCCCCGGGTCGCCTTGATCGCCCGGTCCGAGGCCGGGTGCTCGACAGCGGTGCCGGCGTAGACCTGGGACATGGTGGTGTCGTACACGTCGAAGTAGCCCCGGTTCGTGCTGGTGCGTTCGTAGACCGCGTAGCTACGGGCCGCCACCGCCTGGGCGTTCACCGCCTGCGGAGCCCACAGGGCCGGCATCTCCGCCGGGACCACTCCGCGCAGGTAGGCCTCCAGTGGCACCACGTTGACGATGTCTCGATCCCGACTGCCGGGGGCGGGTCGAGCGGAGCGCAGCACGCCGCGGAAGGTGCCGCTGTCGGCTCCCGCTTTCAGCTTCATCGGTCCGGAGGCACTGAACTGGACCTCGCCACGGACCTTCTTGAAGGTGCGCCACTTCTTGGCCGTCCGGTAGGAGATCCGGGTGTGGCTCGCCGAGACCGGTACGGCTCGCCACTTCTTGGCGGTACGCGCCGCCTTGGGCTTGGCCTTGGAGACCTTCCAACGTTTGCCGCCGACCACTCGGACCGTCAGCCCTGGACGGGCCTTGACGACCAGTTTCTTGGAGTGGCTCAGCAGGACCCGGATCTTTCCCGATGCCTGCCCGACGGACGTCCCCGGGTAGTAGAACGCCAGGATCCGCCGGTGATCGAGGCCGCGTTCCGCCGCGACCTTCGCGCCGTACTGGGACATGCCGTGGCCGTGCCCGAAGCCGGAACCGCGCACCGTGACCGAGGTGACGTCGGCCGGCACCACGACGCTCGTGTCGGCCACCGCCGCCGATGGCAGGGCGAGCAGCGCGGCAACGATGCCGAGCGGGAGGGCCACGAGACCGGGGATTCGAGACATGCATCGATTCAACGGGACGTGACGGGTGCTGGCAACTCCCAGGGAGTTCCTCATTCGGGTGGGTGCTTTCGGCCGACACCCGGCGCCAGATGGATACGGCTCTGGCAGCCTTGCCGTCATGACCGCACTGCCCCGACCCCAAGTCGTCGCCCATCGGGGGGCGAGCTTCGAGAAGGCCGAGCACACCCTCGAGGCCTATCTCGCGGCGATCGACGAGGGCGCGGAGGCACTGGAGTGCGATGTGCGGCTCACCGCCGACGGTCATCTGGTGTGCATCCATGACCGGAATCTGCGTCGTACCGCTGCCACTCGGGGTCTGGTCTCGACGATGAACCTGTCCGACCTGGACGGACTCGACTTCTCCAGTTGGAAGAATCCCTGGGCGGACCTGGATGACGAGCGTGAGCCGGACCCGCCCAGCCGGGTGCTGCAATTGCGCACCCTCTTGGAGACCGTGCGCGACGCGGACCGCCGCATCGAGTTGGCGATCGAGACGAAACACCCGACTCGCTATGCCGGGCTGGTGGAGCAACGGGTGCTGGACCTATTGGTCGAGTTCGGCTGGACCGGGGCCGACAGTCCGGTACGGGTGATGAGCTTCAGCTACCGGGCGCTGGAACGGGTCAAACGGATCGCTCCGGGTCTCCGGGTCGTCCAGCTGCTCCGGCAGGCCCACCATTGGCCGATGCTGCGACCGGTGGTCGGTAAGGACTGGATCATCGGCCCGGGCATCAAAGAACTTCGCGAACATCCGGGGCTGGGCCGGCACCTGGTCAAGGCCGAACGTGAGATCCATGTATGGACGGTGAACACCGAGGCGGACCTGCGACTCTGCCTGGATCTGGGTGTCACGGCGGTGATCTCGGACCGGCCCGGGTACCTGGTGCGACTGCTCGATGCCCGCGACTCTGGGGAGTCCGGTCCTCAGGAGCCGGCAGATCTGTAGGCTCCGCCCATGGCGAAGAAGTCCCGAACCAAGGCCGCAGCACCCACCTCTCCGGGTGAGGTCGGCCCCCGACAGCCCTGTCCGTGCGGATCTGGAAAGCGCTACAAGGCCTGCCACGGCGCCGCTGGTGGAGCCACCACGTTCGTGTCTCGCCCCTTCGAGGGGCTGCCGGGCGAGTGTGACGTGATCGCGATGCGCGAGCTGGTTCCGGCTGCGACGGCACCCCTCACCCTGAGCGCCGACCCGGAGCGGGTGGTGCGACTGTGCAGCCTGTTGCCGATGGCGGCCCCGGCCATGGTGCGCGACTCCGGGCAGATCTGGCTCGGCTTGCAGGTGCTGCACTCCTACGGTGATCCGGCTCGGGATCTCGGTGCGGTGTTGAGCGCGGCGGTGGCTCAGGAGGAATCGGGCATCGTCGGGTTGACCAGCGCCCCGCAGGAGGGGCCGCGGCTGCAGGACCTGATCAGCAACGATGCACTCGAGGTCACCGTGCACGCGGGATTCGACTACTGGGTCGACGACGTGGACGAGCGGGACGATGCCCTGGCCGCCGCCCTGGAACAGGCCAATCAGGCAGCGATGCCGACCTCACGACTGGCGGGTGTCTCGGCCGCCTACTGGACCAACGTGGGCACCAAGGAGCATCTGCGCTGGGTGATGCCGGAGTCGGAGGACACGCTGCTCGACGCCTTGGCTCGGCTGCACGCGGCCGGTCAGGACCGGCTCATCGATGAGGGGCGACTGGTCGGAATGTTCCGGGCGCACGGGCTGCTGGCTCCGGTCTGGGACCTGCCGGTCGGTACCGGCGCCGAGGTGCTCGAAGTTCCGGCGGCGAAGTTCCGGACGGCGTTGGACGATGCGCTGGCGACGGGCGGCGACCTCACCGCCGCCGAGCGCTCGGCTCGGAGCGGACTGGCCAACCGCCAGGTGACGATCCGCTGACGGACCGGCGGTGAGATACATCTCACCGCCGGTGAACTCTCCACGGGTGAAACTAAAGAGAACTCATGTTTTGTGGTTGTGGAAACCTTCACCACCCGCGTACCGTGTTCAGTGCCCGGTCGCTGTCGTATCCCCCGTCGACATCGGCCGGGCTTCCACGTTCTCACCGTCCCGTCCATCCGCCTCGATCGAGGCGGATCGGGGCCCGAATCGAGGCTCAGGCGGTGCGGTCGGGGGCAGCCGGATAGACGCCCATCACCTTCACGTCGGTCGTGAAGAACTCCAGTTCCTCCAGGGCCCGGGCCAGGCCGGGATCCGAGGGGTGCCCGTCGACCTCGGCCAAGAACTGGGTGGCGATGAAGTCGCCGTCCACCATGTAGGACTCCAGCTTGGTCATATTGATCCCGTTGGTGGCGAAGCCGCCGAGCGCCTTGTATAGGGCCGCGGGAAGATTTCGCACGTTGAAGACGAAGGTCGTCACCACCGGCCCGCGCCCCGGTGCCGCCTGGATCGGATCACGGGAGAGGACTACGAATCGCGTGGTGTTGTGGTCCTCGTCCTCGACATCGGTGCGCAGCACCTGCAGGTCGTAGATCTCCGCGGCCAGGGGTGGAGCGAGAGCGGCCTGGGTGGGATCCCCGGCCTCGGCGACCTCGCGAGCGGCGCCGGCGGTGTCACCGGAGACGATCGCGACCGCTCCCAGGTCGCGGATCACCTTGCGGCACTGGCCCAGCGCATGGATGTGGCTGTGCACGGTCTTGATCCCGGCCTCGGTGGCGCCGTTGACCGCCATCAGGTGGAATCTGATCCTCAGGAAGTGCTCACCGATGATGTGCAGGCTCGAACGGGGCAGGAACTGGTGGATGTCACCCACCCGACCCGCAAGGGAGTTGTCGATGGGGATCAGGGCCAGCTCCGCCTCGCCGCCCTCCACCATCGCGAAGACGTCCTCGAATGAGGCACACGGCACCGCTTCGTATTCGGCATAGTGCTGTTGGCAGACGATGTGGGAATTCGCACCAGGCTCGCCCTGATAGGCGATGCGGCGGATGCTGGCGGGGGTGCTCACTCAGGTAGTTTCCCACGCAGCAGGGTGAGATCGCGGTGCGGACCGGGTGACGGTCGTAGGGTGCAGCACGTGTGGATCACCGTGCTCGTCGCCCTGTTGTGCTCCCTGCTTGCTCTGGGACTGTCGGTCCGAGGATGGGCGGCCGGGCGTCGACGTCGGATCGACGTCGACGATATGCCGGCCGATGTGGCCGGGTTGCGGGCCGAGGTGGCCGCGCTCAAGGCCGAGGCCGGTGCTGCCCTGCGGCACGTGGCCGTGGTGCGCTATGACGCCTTCAACGACATGGGCGGGCATCTCTCGTGGTCGGCGGCCTTGCTCGACGACGCGGGGGACGGGATGCTGCTGACCTCGATCCACGGTCGCAGCGAGGCCAGGACCTATGCCAAGACGCTGACCGGTTGGACCTGCCAGCAGCCGCTCTCGGCGGAGGAGAGTCAGGCCGTCGAGAGCGCCCGCCCGGACGCCCGGGCCTGAAGCCGATCCTCGGGACGGCCGTTTGGCCCGCCCCACGGGTGGTCAGCGGGGGACGCGGACCAATAGTCTCCCCGGGATGACCTCCATCACGAGTTCACGTCCGGACCCGACGGAGTCGCCGTCCAGCTGTCGCGGCACGTCGGTGGTCGACCGGATGCCGACCCGGGTTCCGGTCATCCGGTTGATGGTGTCGTCCAGCCGTTGCCGGCGGGTCAGTACGCGCAGCGCCAACGGCAGCCACGACCAGAACCGGCGCGGGTAGAGCACCACCACGTCGAGCAGTCCGTCGTCGATCGCGGCGTCCGGCAGCAGTGGGAGCCCAGCCTGCAGGAATCCGACATTCCCCACCACGACGGTGCGGGCGCGGTGCACGGTCGGCTCGCCGCCGTCGACACTGATCTCGACCTTGATGGCCGGGAACATCATGGTCTTGGCGCCCGAGATCACGTAGGCGACCCACCCGACCCGCTTCTTGATGTTGTCGTTGACGCCCTCCATGATCGCGGCATCGAAACCCATGCCGGCCATCACCATGAAGTGGCCGTTCTCGAGTCCGTCTCCGGTGACCGAGCACAGGTCGATGGCGCGGTCCTGACCGTTCAGGGCGACGTCGATCGCCGAACGCAGGAACAGCGGAACGTCCAGGTTGCGGGCGAGCAGGTTGCCGGTACCGGCCGGGATGATGCCCACCGGGATCCCGGTACCGGCGAGTTCGGCGCAGACCTCGCGCACGGTGCCGTCGCCGCCGCAGACCAGGACCAGGTCGGCACCCTCCTCAGCCGCCGCAAGGGCCATCCCGGCGCCGGGATCCTCGATCGTGGTGAAGTGCCAGGTCGGCTGGGACCAGCCGTACTCCGTGGCCATGGCACCCACGATCTGCTGGAATCCGGCCACGCCCTCGACCTTGATCGGATTCAGCACCACGGCGAGGCGCCGCTGCGAGGTGAAGACCTCGGGGAGCGGGTCCGCCTTGGCGGCATGACTGCGCGGCAACGGATTGTGGAAGGCCAGCACCAGGAAGACGGTGGCCGCTCCGAGCAGCCAGCCTGCGAGCACATCGGTGGGGTAGTGCCGGCCGAGCAGAATTCGGTCGGCTCCGACCAGCGCCGCCAGCAGTACGCACAGGACGTAGACCCACCGGCGAAGCGCGGTACGGCGCATCAGCATCACGGTCAGAAAGGTGAGCACTCCCGCGAAGGCGGCGATGGCCTGGGCATGCCCGGATGGGAACGATTGAGACTCGAGGTGACCGGTCAGGTCCTGCCAGTCCGGTCGGTCCCGGCCGATCCACCATTTGAAGAGCACGTTCAGAGCGGTGCTCAGCACCATCACGACCACGGTGAAGGCGGCCGCGCGGCGGTGCTTGTTGAGGAACAGCAGCAGCACCAGGACGGCGCTGATGATCGTCATCCCGATGGTGCCGAAGAGTTGCTCGATCGCTCGCAGCAGACTGACCAGCGTGTCGTGCCCGGCGGCCCAGGTCTCGGCGTCGCGTCCCCAAGCGTCGACGGCGTCCAACGGGGTGCGGTCCCCGGTCACCGCCCATGCCAGCGCCGCGAACGCGGCAGCGAGGAGTCCTGCGATCGACAGGGGGACGGCGCGGGGACGGTCTAGCACGACACTCCAGCAGGCAGATGGATGATGAGTCGGACCGGCCAAGTATGCCCGTTCGGGCCGTTCGGGGATACATCCCGTGCTGCCCCGAGCGTGATGTCGAGGGTGGCCGATAGCCTTGCCACATGATCAACCCTCGTCTGCTGCGTGAAGACCCCGATCTCGTGCGTGCCGCAACGGCCAAGCGGGGCATCTCGACCGAGGTCGTCGACCGCGCCATCGCAGCCGATACCGCCCGACGCGAGGCGATCAGTGATTACGAGGCCAAGCGCGCCGAGCAGAAGGCACGCGGCAAAGACGTGGCCAAGGCCCAGGGTGAGCAGAAGCAGGCCCTGCTGGCCGAGGTGAAGCAACTGGCCGCCGCGGTGAAGGCTGCCGATGAGCGACAGGGTGCCTGTGAGTCCGAGTGGCTGGAGGCATGGAAGGCGATTCCGAACCTCGCCGCCGCCGAGGTCCCGGCGGGTGGCGAGGACGACTTCGTGGTGCTGGAGACCGTCGGCACGCCACGCGATTTCGCGGCCGAGGGCTTCGAGCCCAAGGACCATGTCGAACTCGGTAGGATCCTCGGCGCGATCGATCTGGAGCGTGGCGCCAAGGTCTCCGGATCGCGCTTCTACTTCCTCACCGGATCCGGTGCCGAACTGGAGTTCGCGCTGATCAACCTGGCCAACGAGACGGCACGTGAGTTCGGGTTCACCCAGGTGATCGCGCCCTCGATGGTGAAGCCCGAGGCCATGGAGGGCACCGGCTTCCTCGGCCAGGCGGCCGATGACGTGTACCGGATCGAGGGGCAGGACATGTACCTGGTCGGCACCTCGGAGGTGCCGATGGCCGCCTATCATTCCGACGAGATTCTCGATGTCGACTCGCTGCCGCGCCGTTATGCCGCGTTCAGCCCCTGTTTCCGCAAGGAGGCGGGCTCGCACGGCAAGGACACCAAGGGCATCATCCGGGTGCACTGGTTCGACAAGGTGGAGATGTTCGTCTACACCACACTGGACCGAGCCGAAGCCGAGCATCAGCGCCTGCTCGGCATCGAGAAGGCCTTCCTGGACAAGCTCGAGCTGGCTTACCAGGTGATCGACACCGCGGCCGGAGACCTGGGCTTGTCGGCATCGCGCAAGTTCGACGTCGAGGCCTGGATTCCCACCCAGGGTAAGTACCGCGAGCTCACCTCCACCTCGAACTGCACCGACTTTCAGACCCGACGCCTCGACATCCGTGGTCGGTTCGAGGGTGGCAACGAACCGATCGCCACGCTCAACGGAACGCTGTGCGCGATGACCAGGGTGATCGTCGCGATCCTGGAGACCCACCAGCAGCCGGACGGGTCGGTGCGAATCCCGGCGGCGCTCGCCAAGCATCTGGGTCGTGATGCATTGGAGCCGGTGGAATGAGTCGGCCCGGCTGGCGCCCGAAACTGGTCGCCCTGGACATCGACGGAACCCTGTTGCGCTGGGCGGCGGGTTCGGGAGCGAGTCAGGGGGAGGTCACCGCGGCGGTACGTGAGGCGGTTCTGCGGGCCGCCGACGCCGGCGCGCACGTGGTTCTCGCCTCCGGACGCTCGGCCCACGCAATGACCCCGATCGCCGACCAACTCGGCCTGCACGAGAGCGATCTGGAGCGGCTGTGGGTGGTGGCCTCCAACGGAGCCGTGATCTTCCGCTACCCGAGCTTCGAACTGGTCCACGAGGAGAAGTTCGACGCGCGCCCGGCGGTGGCTGCGGTCCTGGCGGCACATCCGGCCGCGCTGGTCGGGGTCGAGGAGCGTGGCGTCGGGTACCGGGTCAACAAGGAGTTCCCCGAGGGTGAGTTGAACGGCACCATCACGGTCTGTGACGTCGACCTGCTGGTCGCTGAGCCGGTCAGCCGGGTGATCATCCGTGACCCCTATGCCTCGGTCGAGGAGTTCGTCGAGCTCGCCAAGCGACTGGGCCTGCACGGCACCGACTACGTGATCGGCTGGACGGCCTGGATGGACCTCTCTCCGGTGGGTGTCTCGAAGGCCTCCGGGCTGGGATACGTCGCGGCTCAGCTCGGGGTCGACCCGGCCGATGCCCTGGCCATCGGTGACGGTCGCAACGATCTGGAGATGTTCGAGTGGGCAGGTCGCTCGGTGGCGATGGGCCAGTCGATCGTCGAAGTGCGCGATGCCGCCGACGCGGTGACCGCCGGGGTGGACGAGGACGGGGCGGCCGTCGAGTTGAACAGGTGGTTCGGATGAGCCTGCCGCAACTCCCGGACCTGATTCCCACCACGCGACTGCGGCTGCCACTGATCAGCCCGGCGCAGGCGGCGGATCTTTCTGCTGGGTCGCGGCACCCGAGTTTCGCGCCGGGCTTCCCCAGTCCCCATGACCTGGCGGCGGTCGGCATGGTCCGCGATACGGATCCGGAGGCGATGAGCTGGGGCCCGCGACTGGTGATCCGCGCTCATGACGGTCTGGTCTGCGGCACCATCGGGTTCTTCGGTCCGCCCGACCCCGAGGAGGCCGAGGTCGGATTCGGTCTGGTCGAGGGAGCCCGTGGTCACGGGGTGGCCACCGAGGCTCTGCTGGCGGTGTTGTCCGAAGCCGATCGCTGCGGTGTGAAGGTACGGGCCCGGGTCGAGCCGAGCAACACGGCCAGCCTGAAGGTGCTCAGCAAGACCGGTTTCACCGAACTGCGTGGTGGTGACGAGGACGGGAACCTCGTCATGGGCCGTCCGGGCGGCGGGCCCAGGTGAGCCCACTGCCACGACTGGTGGCCACCGACCTGGACGGCACCCTGCTCGACCCGAGTGGTGCGGTGAGTCGGCGGACCCGAGAGGTGCTCGACGCACTGGATGCCCGAAGGATTCCCGTCGTCTTCGTGACCGGTCGCCCGGTGCGTTGGATGACCGGCCTGTGGGAGGCCGTGGGCGGACATGGACTGGCGATCTGCTCCAACGGCGGCGTGGTCTACGACGTGGAGGCACGGCGAGTTCGCGAATACACCGCGCTGCCGCGGGAAACCGCGCTGGCGGTCGCCGAGCGGATCCGTTCGGCGGTTCCGGACGTGACCTTCGGTATCGAGTTCACCAATGGGTGGGCCACCGAGCCGGGGTTCCCTCGGTCCAGCGAAGACGGTGACGACGGGCGTCGCCTGGGCCCGTTGGAGGAGATCTACCGAGACGACGTGGTGAAATTGTTGGCTATTCACCGTTCGATGGACCCCGAGCACTTCTGGCGGACCTGCCACTTCGCCGGAGGGGAGTCGGTGACCACCACCTGGTCCTCATCGTTCGCGTTGGCCGAGATCAGTGCTCCAGGAGTCACGAAGGCGACCACCCTGGCTACTCTGGCCGCCGAACTCGGGGTCGAACGCGGCGACGTGGTCGCGTTCGGTGATATGCCCAATGACCTGCCGATGCTGGCCTGGGCAGGTTCCGCCTACGCCATGGAGAATGCGCACGAGTCGGTACTGAAGGCGACGTCGCGGCGGGCCCCGGGCAACGATCGAGACGGCGTGGCGGCGACATTGACCGAGTTGTTCGATCTGTGAGCGCCCTTCGGTCGGCCCGTAGGGTGTCCCCCGTGTTCTTCGTGTCGTCCTCGATGAGTCCGCGTTTCGCGACCGTGCTGCGTACGGTGCTGGTCGGTCTGGTGCTGAGCGCTGCGTCGCTCTTCTCCATGACGGCACCCGCCTCGGCCGCCTCCTGCACCTGCAAGGCCGCGGCCAGCGCTTCGCCCACGAGCAATGGGACCTCGGGACAGAACTCCACCTCGAGGCTCGACCGTAAAGCCCGTCGGGCGTTGCTGGGGCACCTGAAGGCGGCCGACGTGGTGGTCTCCGGCACGATCAGCGCCGTTGATGACAGTCCCAGGCCGGAGAGCTTCACCGTACGACTCACCCGGATCTACCGAGGCAAGGTCACCACACCGACCCTCACCTTCGAACAGTCCCCGACCTGCCCGCAGCGCGATGTGGTGACCGGGCAACAGTGGTTCGTGCTAGCCGAACAACCCAAGGCCGACGGTGCGCGCCCTCAGGTGTCGGTCTGCACCGGGTCGGTGATCCTCGACGGGAGCGTCACACGCGTCGTTGAGAAGACCCTGGGCACCGGTACCGCGGCCCCCCAGCCGCCGCCGCCGTCGGCCACCTTCACCTCGGTCGAGGGCAGTGGCCCGGCCCGCTTCACCCGGATGGCCGCCCCAGGCGCGGCCATGGTCGTGGTGGGCCTGCTGGGCATGCTCGTGGTCGGCCGGCTGGGCCGTCCCCGGGCCGACTGACCCGCCGCATCGGCGAGTGCTACAGGTACATTCCGTTCGACTCGCCGGGGCCGCCCTGCTGCTCCGCCTCGCCGTGCTGCGGGGGCGCTCCCATAGCCTGCGGGGAGGGCAGCACCCGCCGCATCTGCTCGAGTTGGGCGCGAGCAGCCATCTGCTGCGCGTAGATCGCGGTCTGGATGCCGTGGAAGAGACCCTCCAGCCAGCCGACCAGTTGTGCTTGAGCGATCCGGAGCTCACCTTCGCTGGGCGTGCCACCCTCGGTGAAGGGCAGGCTGAGCCGTTCCAACTCCTCGACCAGCTCCGGGGCCAGACCGGTCTCGAGCTCCTTGATCGAGGCGGCGTGAATCTCCTTGAGTCGGTTGCGGCTCGCCTCGTCCAACGGGGCGGCCTTCACCTCTTCGAGGAGCTGCTTGATCATGCTGCCGATCCGCATCACCTTGGCCGGCTGTTCCACCAGGTCGGTGAGCTGGCGTTCGCCTTCACCCGCATCGGCGTTCCCTCGGACCGCCGATGCGGGGACGGTGCCGACCGGCTGCCCGTCGGGTCCCACTACGAGGATCTGCTCCTCCTCGGTGGCCTCGGCCTCCGGAGCGGAATCGGGTACAGGCTGGTTCGACGAGTCGCTCATGCCACCCACCTTAACCAGTGCGTTTGCAGGGCGGGTCCGCTCCGTCGCTCACGTACTCAGAGAATCAGCAGGACCTTGCCGGTGTGCCGGGACTCGTCCATGATCCGGTGGGCGTCGGCCACCTGCTCCAGCGGCAGCCGTTCATGTATCACGGGCCGCACCACCCCGGAGCTCACCAGAGGCCAGACGTTCTCGACCACCGAGGCGCAGATAGCCGCCTTCTCCTTGTCGGGTCGGCTTCGAAGCGAGGTCGCGATCACCGCGCCGCGCTTGCTCAGCAGGGTGCCCAGGTTGAGTTCGCCCTTGACGCCTCCCTGCAGCCCGATCACCACCAGGCGGCCCTCGGTGGCCAGACTGTTGACATTGCGGTCCAGGTATTTGGCTCCCATATTGTCCAAGATGACGTTGACGCCCGCCCCGTCGGTCGCGCGGTGGACGGCTTCGACGAAGTCCTCCTCGCGATAGTTGATCGCGACGTCGGCCCCCAGTTCCCGGCACATGTCGAGCTTCTCCGCCGATCCGGCCGTGGCCAGGACCCGTGACCCCAGCGCATGCGCGAGTTGGATCGCCATCGTGCCGATCCCCCCGGCCCCGCCGTGGACGAGGAATGTCTCGTCCGGCTGCATCCCGGCGATCATGAAGACGTTGGACCAGACCGTGCACGCGACCTCGGGCAGAGCGGCGGCGGAGACCAGATCCACCCCTTCGGGCACGGGCATCACCTGACCGGCCGGGACCACGACCTGTTCCGCGTATCCCCCACCCGCCAGGAGTGCGCAGACCTCGTCTCCCACCGCGAGTCCGCTGACCCCGTCGCCGAGGGAGGCGATGCGACCGCTGCATTCCAGGCCCAGTACGTCGGTCTCGCCGGCCGGCGGCGGGTAGCCGCCGCGCCGTTGCAGGGTGTCGGCCTTGTTGACCGCACTGGCCACCACGTCGATGACGACCTGACCGGGCCCGGCGCTGAGGTCGGGGCGTTCGACGACGGTGAGGACGTCGGGTCCGCCAGCGGTCTTGGCAATCACGGCGCGCATGCGTCCACCTTAGGGTGTGCCCGCACGGCATCGGCCTCCGCCAGTCGGGCAG
>CAYNFY010000010.1:0-66927 GCA_964396585.1 uncultured Nocardioides sp. | reverse complement strand
TAAGAAAATAATGTTTTTACTACCGCACTTACTTTATCATTATGGATTTGATAATACACTTCTAATCCTCGTCTTTCAAAGCGCACTCCTACGACATCGAGATGATGCGGCAGGTGGGCTCCTGCTCCGGCATCGAGAACTACTCGATGCACATGGACGGACGCTCCCGCGGCAGCGCGCCCAACACGCTGCTGGACTACTTTCCCGAGGACTTCCTGCTGGTCGTCGACGAGTCGCATGTGGCGGTGCCTCAGGTCGGCGGCATGTACGAGGGAGACATGTCCCGTAAGCGGAACCTGGTCGACCACGGGTTCCGGCTGCCCAGTGCGATGGACAACCGACCGCTGCGCTGGGAGGAGTTCCTGGAGCGGATCGGGCAGACCATCTACCTCTCGGCGACGCCCGGCAACTACGAGCTGGACCTGATCGGCGGTGCCGAGAACGCCGTCGAGCAGATCATCCGGCCGACCGGGCTGATCGATCCCGAGGTGATCGTGAAGCCCACCAAGGGCCAGATCGACGACCTGATCGGCGAGATCCGGGAGCGCACCGCCAAGGACGAGCGGATCCTGGTCACCACACTCACCAAGAAGATGTCCGAGGACCTCACCGACTATCTGCTCGAGGCCGGGATCCGGACCCGCTACCTGCACTCGGAGATCGACACCCTCAAGCGCATCGAGCTGCTCCGCGACCTGCGGCTGGGGGAGTACGACGTGCTGGTCGGCATCAACCTGCTGCGTGAGGGCCTGGACCTGCCCGAGGTGTCGCTGGTGGCGATCCTGGACGCCGACAAGGAGGGGTTCCTGCGCTCCGACAAGTCGCTGATCCAGACCATCGGACGGGCCGCCCGCAACGTCTCCGGTCAGGTGCACATGTATGCCGACCGGATCACCCCCTCGATGGAGTCGGCCATCGGCGAGACCAACCGCCGTCGCGCCAAGCAGATCGCCTACAACGAGGCGCACGGGGTCGACCCGCAGCCGTTGCGCAAGAAGATCGCCGACATCACCGAGATGCTGGCCCGTGAGGACGAGACCACCCAGCAGCTCCTGCAGACCTGGGCCGACGTGGGGCAGAAGGGTCGGGCCGGCGGGGTGAAGCCCTCACCGACCCCCAACCTGTCCAAACTCCACGCCGACCTGCCCGACACCGCCGGGTTGCCGTCCTCCGACCTGGCCGAGCTGATCGGTCAGCTCACCGATCAGATGAAGGCCGCCGCCGGCGAGCTCCAGTTCGAGGTCGCCGCCCGGCTGCGTGACGAGGTGTCGGAACTGAAGAGGGAGCTACGGCAGATGATGGAAGCCACCAAATAGCCGAGCGGGCGTGGCGGAGTGTCTCCGGCGTTCTCCTCACTCGCCGGCCGCTCCGCTTACAGGCCGGCTTCGTTCCTCGGCCTTGGAGCCACACGCGCCATCCCGCTCGGCGGGGTGGGTTATGGCGGAGTGTCTCCGGCGTTCTCCTCACTCGCCGGCACTGTCGGTGGTCGCCGACAGAATGGGAGCTCCCTATCAGGAGGCTCTTCATGACCGTCCGCGAACTGCAGGTGACCATCGACTGCGCTGACCCACGATCCCTGTCGGAGTTCTGGAACGAGGTGCTCGGCTACGTGCTGCCCGCTCCGCCGCCCGGTTTCGGCTCCTGGGACGAGTTCTCGGCGTCGCTGCCCGCCGAGCAGCGCAACTCAGCCTCGGCCAGCGTCGACCCGACCGGCGCCGGACCGCGGATCTTCTTCCAGCGGGTGCCCGAGTCCAAGAGCGTGAAGAATCGGGTGCACCTCGATGTCAGGGCGGCCCCGGGACTCTCCGGAGAAGCCCGGATGACGGCGCTGGAGATCGAGGCCGCGCGGTTGGTCGCACTCGGGGCTCGTCGCGCCTCACGTACCGAGCCGGGAGGGATGGGGGCCGGACACCTGGTGATGCTCGATCCCGAGGGCAATGAGTTCTGTCTCGACTGAGCCCGCAGGAAGGGACACCCGAGCACCAGTGGTGGCCGTCGGGCGTTTCTCTCCGGTCGGCCCCACCTTCCGGGCCGGACTGCTATAACTAGAACGTGTTATAGATAGAGCGAGATCGGAGGGCCGGTGCTTGACACTGCCCCCACAGCAGGGAGGATCGGCGCGTGACTTCCACCACAGCAACCCCAGCCGCCACGACCGCTCCGACCCACACCGAATCAGCCACCGTCGAAGTCGACCTGGTGGTGCTCGGTGCTGGGCCGACCGGACTGTTCACCACCTACTACGCGGGATTCCGTGGGATGCGGGTCGCGTTGGTCGACTCGCTGCCCGAGTTGGGCGGTCAGGTGACCGCGATGTACCCGGAGAAGCAGATCCTCGACGTGGCGGGCTTTCCCTCCGTCAAGGGTCGTGATCTGGTGGCCGGGCTCGTAGAACAGGCCGCCACCGCCGATCCCGTCCTGCTGCTGGGGCGGACGGCCGCGACTCTGACCGTGAGCGACGAGCAGATCGCGCTGGGCCTCGACGACGGTACCGTGGTGCAGGCCAAGGCGCTCATCATCACGGCCGGAATCGGCAAGTTCAGCCCGCGCCCGCTGCCCGCCGGTGCGGAATGGGTCGGCCGCGGCCTGGAGTTCTTCGTCCCCTCCTTCGAGCCGTACAAGGACAAGGACGTGGTGGTGGTGGGCGGTGGCGACAGTGCCTTCGACTGGGCCCAGCACCTGGAGCCGATCGCCCGTAGCGTCACACTGGTACACCGACGCGATGCGTTCCGGGCCCACGAGCGCACGGTCCAGGCCGTCCGGGACTCTTCGGTCGAGATCATCACGAAGGCTCAGATCAGTGCAGTGAACGGTACCGACGTGGTCGAGTCGGTCGAGATCGTGGTGGATGGTCAGGAGCCGGTGTCGCTGCCCTGTCAGGCCCTGGTCGCGGCACTGGGATTCATCGCCGACCTGGGGCCGATCCAAAGCTGGGGGCTGGAGACCGAGAAGCGGCATATCGTCGTGGATCCCAGCATGAGGACCAACCTGCCGCGGGTGTTTGCGGCTGGGGACATCACGGAATATCCGGGCAAGGTGCGGTTGATCGCGGTGGGCTTCGGTGAGGCGGCCACGGCCGTCAACAACGCGGCTGTCGTGGTCGATCCGCACGCCAAGGTATTCCCCGGACACTCGAGCGAGGCCTGAATGAGCCAGCGGGACCAGGTTGCATTGAGCGAGGAGGAGACTCGGGACTTCCTCGCCTCCAGGATCAAGGTGCAGGTCGCCGCCAACGGCAAGGATGGGGTGCCGCACCTGACCACGCTCTTCTACGTGCTGGATGACGAGGGTCGGATCGCCTTCTGGACCTATGGGCGCTCCCAGAAGATCCGGAACCTTGAGCGAGACCCCAGGGTGTCGGCTCTCGTGGAGGACGGTGATGACTACTTCGAGTTGCGCGGCGCCTCGATCACCGGCCGCGCCGAGATCGTGCGTGACCCGGAGCGGATCTTCGCGATCGGCTCAAAGGTCGCCTGCGCGATGTCGGGAGTAGCCGGCCTCGATGAGCTCGGCGAGTTCGGTCGCGCCCAGGTCGAACGGCAGGCCACCAAGCGGGTGGGGGTCGTCATTCATCCCGAACACGTAGCCACCTGGGACCATCGCAAGATGGTGCTCTGACCCCAGTCGTGCTGAAAAGGATCGTCGCGCAAAGTGACTGGTTTGCCCGAAACGATTGACATACTGTAGGTATCTGACACCCTTTCAATGCGGCAGCTAGGCGGATCACGCAGCGCGGCCGAGCCAACCCCACCGAACCACCGGAGGAACCATGAAGGTCAAGGTCGACTTCGACCTGTGTGAGTCGAACGCGTTGTGCGAGGCGCTGGCCCCGGACGTTTTCGAACTCGATGACGACGACTTCCTCATCGTCAAGAAGGAAGAGATCGGCGCCGAGGACATCGAGGCCGTCAAACGCGCCGTGGTGGCCTGCCCGCGCGCCGCGATCAAGCTTGAGGACTGAGCGGTCCCTCTAGCCCGCGCGGGGGCATGACATGTGTCGGCCCGGCGGAGCCGACGACCGGAATCGAACAGGCCCCGCCTGGGCCGTTGAGGAGCAAACAGCATGAGCGCCCTTTCAGTAGCTGACCAGCTGAACCTCGAGGGTCGGGTGGCTGTCGTCACCGGAGCGGGTGCCGGTCTGGGACGCGCCGAGGCCTTGGCGCTGGCCGATGCCGGCGCCCGGGTGGTTCTGAACGATCTGCCGGGCGCGGCTGATGAGGCCGCCGAAGAGATCCGCTCGCGAGGCGCCGAGGTGCGGATCGTCACGGGCGACGTGGGCGAGCGCGCGACCGCGGATGCCATGCTCGCCACTGCCCTGACCGAGTTCGGGTCGCTGGACATCGTGGTCAACAACGCGGGCATCACCCGTGACCGGATGCTGTTCAACCTGGCCGACGAGGAGTGGGACCTGGTCCTGAAGGTGCACCTGCGGGGGCACTTCCTACTCACTCGCAACGCGGCGGCTCACTGGCGCGGCCGTTACAAGGAGACCGGCGAGCCGGTCTACGGGCGGATCGTGAACACTGCCTCCGAGGCATTCCTGTCCGGTTCGCCGGGCCAGGCGAACTACGCGGCCGCCAAGGCGGGAATCGCCGCGCTCACGTTGTCCGCGGCACGGGGTCTGTCCAAGATGGGGGTCACCGCCAACGCCATCTGCCCACGCGCCCGGACGGCGATGACCGAGGCGGTCTTCGCGCCGGACACCTCGGGTCGGGAGGTGGATCCGTTCTCGGCCGACCATGTGGCGCCCGTCGTGGCGTATCTGGCCTCGCCGGCCGCCGGAGCCATCAACGGGCAGGTCTTCGTCGTCTACGGGGGAATGGTGGCACTGGTCGCCGCCCCCGTGGTGGAGCAGCGGTTCGACGCGGCGGGATCGACGTGGTCCCTCACCGATCTCGACGCCCAACTCGGGAGCTACTTCGCCGAGCGCGCCGAGCCCGAGCGTAGTTTCGCCGCCGACTCCATCATGCAGCTCACCGTCTGAATCGCCGGTCACCGGACCGGCCACCGTGTCATCCCCCCCGAAAGGAATCCTCATGGGTCGTCTCAGCAGCAAGGTCGCCATCGTCACCGGAGGCTCTCAGGGCCAGGGTGAGGCGATCTGCAGGGCCTTCGTCGCCGAAGGTGCCAAGGTCGTGATCGCCGACATCGCCGTCGAGGCGGGCGAGGCCTTGGCCGCTGAGCTGGGGGACAGCGCCGCATTCGTGCGTCATGACGTCTCCGACGCCGCCTCCTGGCAGCGGTTGGTGACTGACACCGAAACCCGGTTCGGCGTGGTCGATGTGCTGGCCAACAACGCTGGGATCCTCCGGTTCGGAGCGGTCGACGAGATGTCGATCGACGAGGCCGAGCTGATCTGGAACGTCAATCAGCGGGGATGCTGGCTCGGGATGCAGGCCGTGGTGCCCTCGATGAAGGCCAATGGGGGTGGGTCCATCATCAACTCCTCATCGATCGAGGGGTTGGCGGGGATGGGGCATGTCAGTGCCTACTGCGGATCCAAGTGGGCGATCCGGGGGATGACCAAGGCCGTGGCCCACGAGGTCGGCGGCTTCGGGATCAGGGTCAACTCGATTCACCCGGGGATGATCAATACGCCGATGACCCAGGTGCACGGAGGCGACGCCGCGATGGCATTCGGCGCGTCGAAGGTGGCCCTCAAACGGGTCGGAGTGCCCGATGACATCGCGCCGGCCTATGTGTATCTGGCCAGCGACGAGAGCGGCTACGTGACGGGTGCCGAACTGGCGATCGACGGCGGCGCCACCGCGACCCACGCGTTCGGTGGCTGATCGATGGTCGAGGCGATCCACCCAGCGGGCACTCGCAGTGCGGCGCTCAGGGCAGGATCAGGCGTACGGCACGTTCCATGTGCCGTGCCGTCTCCTCGGGTGCGATCCGTCCGGTGACCCAACCGACCAGGGTGGAGAGCCAGACATCGCCGATGACCCTGACCATGACCTCCTCCTCCTCGGTCATCTCCGTACTGCCGGGGTGGATGGCCCCAGCCAGGATGCGATTGAGTCGCTTGCCGACGGTGGAGATCTCGGCGCGAGCCGATGCGTCGGCGAACATGAAGGCCCGGGTCAGCGCCTCGGTGATGTTCTGGTCACCCTGCAGGCCACGTGAGATGCGCTTCAGGGCGTTGATCACCCGGTCCGCGGGGGTGTCGCCGGGCAGCTCGGTACTCGCCAGCATCCGGTCGGACCGCTCGAGTTCGCGGTCCATGGCCGAGACCAGCAGATGGATCTTGGAAGGGAAGTATCGATACAGCGTGCCGAGTGCGACATCGGCGTCCTCGGCCACCGCGCGCATCTGGACCGCATCGAAGCCACCGCCGGCGGCGAGCTTGATGGTCGCATCCAGGATCCGGCGGCGCCGCTCCTGCTGGGCCACCGAGCCCACCTGGCTCGTGAGTGAGGGGCTTGTACTGGAACCTGCCACCGTGCGTCCTTCCGAATCCTGTGGTACCTATCGGTAATATTTGTGACGTACTCACGGTATGATGTCGGTCACGGAGTTCCGGATCGAAACAAGTGATCGAGCCGGAACGTTCCATGAGCGTGCACAACTGATGTCGTGACCGTACCTTCAGACATAATGAGAACACGTTTCACTCTAGAAAGGCGCCCCCGCGTTGCGAGTCGCACTGCTTTCCTACCGGAGCAAGCCGCACTGCGGCGGCCAGGGCATCTACATCCGCCACCTCAGTCGTGAGCTGGTCAGGCAGGGTCATCAGGTCGAGGTCTTCTCCGGCCAGCCCTACCCGATTCTCGACGAGGGCGTCGGGTTGACCAAGGTTCCCTCCCTCGATCTGTACCGCGAACCGGATCCGTTCCGGATCCCCAGACCGCGTGAGTTCCGCGACCTGGTGGACGTCGAGGAGTTCCTCACCATGTGCACCGCGGGCTTCCCCGAGCCCAAGACGTTCAGCACCCGGGTAGCGAAGGTGCTCCGCGGTCGAATCGGCGATTTCGACATCGTGCACGACAACCAGGTGCTCGGCTACGGGATGCTCGACATCGAGAAGGCGGGCCTGCCGCTGATCACCACGCTGCACCACCCGATCACCTTCGATCGGAGGATCGATCTGGCGGCGGCGCCGACCCTGCGTAAGAAGCTGTCGATGCGGCGCTGGTACGGCTTCCTGCGAATGCAGGGCAAGGTCGCCCGCGCGGCGCGCAAGATCTTGACGCCCTCGGAGTCGTCCAAGCGCGACATCGCCCAGGACTTCGGGGTGGATCCGGCCAGGATGCAGGTGATCCTGCTCGGTGTGGACGATCATTTCGTGCCGCCCACGGAACCACGGGTAGCGGGTCGGATCCTCGCCATGGCCAGCGCGGACGCGCCGGTCAAGGGGATCTCCACCCTCCTGGAGGCGTTCGCCAAGTTGCGTACCGAGCGTGAATTGGAGCTGATGCTGGTCACCAAACCCGAGGCGGGTGGGCGCACCGAGCAGCTGATCGAGAAGCTCGGCATCGGGAATCACGTCACCTTCGTGAGCGGTGTCAGCGATGACGAACTCGTCAAGATCATGGGCTCGGCCGAGCTTGCGGTGGTCCCCAGCCTCTATGAGGGATTCTCGCTGCCGACCGCCGAGCTGATGGCCTGCGCCACGCCACTGGTGGTCTCCCGGGCCGGGGCCATCCCCGAGGTGGTCGGTGTGGACGGTGTGTGTGCCGACCAGTTCACACCCGGCGACGTGGGCGAGTTGACCAGCAAGATCTCGGCGCTGCTCGATGATCCGGCCCGCCGTGACCAGATGGGCCGTGACGGTCGCCGTCGGGTGGAGGAGAACTTCTCCTGGCGGGCCGTGGCCAAGACGACGGCGGAGGCCTACCAGGAAGTCGTCGACGAGTATCGCGCCGAGCGGTCGAACTCCGGCCAGGCCTCCTGACCGCACCGATCCATCACCAGAAAGCAGGAACTCTGTGCTGACCGTTGACTTCGACCGACTCGGCCTTCGCCCCGGTGACCGTGTCCTGGACATGGGCTGCGGCGGTGGTCGCCATGCCTTCGAGATGTATCGGCGCGGTGCCGACGTGATGGCCTTCGACATGGATGTCGAGGAACTGGAGCAGGTGCGCAATCTCTTCACCGCGATGAAGGAGGCCGGCGAGGTTCCCGAGAGCGCGAATGCGGATGTCAAGGAGGGCAACGCGTTGGCCCTGCCGTTCGCCGACGGCGAGTTCGATCGGATCGTGGCCGCCGAGGGGTTGGAGCACATCTGGGAGGACGTGGACGCGATCAAGGAGCTGGTTCGGGTGCTGCGTCCCGGCGGCACGATGGCGATCTCGGTGCCGCGCTGGTTGCCCGAGGTGATCAACTGGCGGTTGTCGGACGACTATCACAACGCCACCGGTGGCCACATCCGGATCTACACCGATCACGAGCTGATCGACAAGGTCACCAAGGCCGGGACCCCGAATAACGGAAGCAACGGCGATGCGATGATCTTCGCCGGCAAGGCGCACGTGCACGGGCTGCACGCGCCGTACTGGTGGATCAAGTGCGCGGTGGGCGTGAACAACGACAAGCACCCGCTGGCCCGCGGCTACCAGAAGCTGCTCGAGTGGCAGATCATGAAGAACCCCCGCTCGCTGCGGGTAGCGGACAAGGTCCTCGACCCGCTGATCGGCAAGTCGATGGTGCTCTACTTCAAGAAGCCGGCCGTCGAGGCAGATGCGGCCTGACATGGACCGGCCCCTGGACCCCCGGGTCACCTGGCAGGTGCCTGCGTTGGACGGCCTGTTGACCTCGGCGCAGGTGGCCGACACGGCAGCCACGATCGCGGCCATGCAGGAGCCGCGGGGGGCGATCCCATGGACGGTGGGTGAGCACACCGACGTGTGGAACCACGTCGAGGGTGCCATGGCGCTGCTCGTCGGGGGACAGGTGACCGCCGCCGAACGCGCTTACGAGTGGGTGCTCGACACCCAGCGTGAGGACGGCTCCTGGCCGATGAAGTTCGTGGACGGTGAGATCGAGGATCATTCGGCCGAGACGAATATGTCGGCCTATCTCGCGGTCGGCGTCTGGCACCACTGGTTGCTGCGTCAGGACCTTGCCTTCGTCAAGAGATTCTGGCCGGTCGTCAAGGGCGGTCTCGACTTCGTGGTGGCGTTGCAGCTGCCCTGGGGTGGGATCAGCTGGTCGCAGGAGTGGGTCGCGGGGCGTCCGGGTCGGGTGAACGAGGAGGGTCTGTTGGCCGGTTCCTCCAGCATCTACCACGCCCTGAAGGCCGGAGTCGCCCTGGCCGAGCTGTTGGACGACCCGCAGCCGGAGTGGGAGTTGGTCGGTGGCCGGCTAGGGCATGCGATCCGGGAGCATCGAGATCTGTTCTTGGACAAGAACGAGTTCTCGATGGACTGGTACTACCCGGTCCTGGGCGGTGCGGTCCGCGGTCAGGCGGGTCTGGACCTGATCGAGAGCGACTGGGACAAGTTCGTGGTACCGCCGCTGGGCATCAAGTGCGTGTCGAAGAACCCCTGGGTGACCGGGGCCGAGACCTGCGAGCTGGTGATGTCGCTCGATGCCCTGGGTGACGGTGTTCGGGCCCGCGAGCTGTTGGGCCACATTCAGCACCTGCGCGAGGAGGACGGCCGCTACTGGACCGGCTACGTCTATACCGACGAGGTCCGTTGGCCCGGGGAGCAGACCACGTATACGGCGGCGGCGGTCGTCTTGGCGGTCGATGCGCTCTCACGCAGCACTCCCGCGTCCGGAATCATGCGCGGGGAGACCCTGGCCGCTGACTTCGCCGAGATCGGACTGGAATGCGGCTGCCAGTCCGCCTCCGCCCCCCGCTGACACGGCACTAGTTGTTACCCGGGGGTTGTGCAGTAGCGCCTTCTCGGCGGTGAGGGGGCGGAAGAAGTTACTCACGCGTTAGGCAGAACCGCCTTCTCAGCGGCGGCGGAGGACACGGAGGGAGCCCTGGGCGTCGATTTCCACGAAGTCGCCACTGGCCAGGGCGCGCTGGAAGACGTGGAACGGGGCCTGACCGCCATCCTCGGGGTGCTCGAAGACGTCGTGGATCAACAGGATGCCGCCGGGAGCCACCCAGTGCGCCCAACCGGTGTAGTCGTTCTGGGCGTGCTTCTCGGCATGGCCGCCGTCGATGAACAGCAGTGCCAGGGGAGTGCGCCAGTGCTTCGCGACGGTGGTGGACTGCCCCACGATCGCCACCACCTCGTGCTCCAGACCGGCTCGGGCCAGGGTCTTGCGGAAGAACGGCAGCGTGTCCATCAGACCGAACTCGGCATCCACCACGTCGGCGTCATGGTGCTCCCAACCGGCCTGGTTCTCCTCCGAGCCGCGGTGGTGGTCCACGGTGAAGAAGGTGCTGTCAGCGGCCCGGGCCGCGGCACCGAAGTGGATCGCCGACTTTCCGCAGTAGGTGCCGACCTCCAGCCCGGGACCGTCGGCCAGCGCCTGGGTGGCCCAGGCGTACAGCGCGGCACCCTCGTCGAGGGGCATGAATCCCTTGGCCGCCACCGCATGCTGGAGCAGATCCGGAGGCATCGCTGCCGAAGGTCGGGGTTCGGGGCGAGACGTGGTGGGAGTCTGATCACTGGTCGACACCCGCCGAACAGTAGTATGTGGAACCTGTTCTAGTAACCAGCACGCGCGAAGGGCGGACGCCTTGTCCATCGGAATCTCCGAAGAGCACGCCGAACTTGCCTCCTCGATGGCCGAGTGGGCTGGGTCCGAGGGCTTCCTCGACCAGGTCCGCAAGGTCGAGAGTGACCCCGACACCGGTTTTGATGCCGCGTGGGCGTCACTGTCGGAGATGGGCATCCCGACCATCGCGCTGCCCGAACAGGTGGGTGGCGGTGGGGGTACCGCACTGGATGCCGCGGTGGCGCTGGAGGCCGTTGCCGGGTCACTGGTGCCCGGGCACCTGCTCTCGACCACGGTCGCCGCGGCGCTGCTGGCCGACTCCTCGGTGGCCGGACGGATCGCCCAGGGAGCCCGAGTCGCGCTCGGGCCGACCGGGCAGCTGACCGCGACCGAGCGGCTGGGCGGCACCGTGGACGTGGTCTGGGACGCACCCGGTGCCGACCTGTTCCTGCTGGGTTCCACCGACGGTCGCTGGTTCGTGGTCGAGGCTGCCCAGGTGAGCGTCACCCCGGCACTCTCGCTCGATCTGACCCGTCGTTTCGGTTCGGTTAGCCTGGACTGTGCGGAGTTCACCGAGATCGATCTGGACACCGCCACGGTCCGGGCCGCCGCGACCACCTTCGCCGCCGCCGAGGCGTCCGGGGTGGCCCGTTGGGCGCTGGCCACCGCAGTCGACTATGCGAAGGTACGTGAGCAGTTCGGCAAGCCGATCGGCTCGTTCCAGGCGATCAAGCACCTGTGTGCGGCGATGCTGGAGGACTGCGAGCAGATCACGGCAGTGGCCTGGGATGCTGCCAGCATCGCGTTCCCGGCGGACGAGGCCGGCCGGGCCCAGTGGCAGTTCGCGGTCGAGGTGGCCGGTGCGGTCGCCTTCGACGCCGCGGTCCGGGTCACCCAAGACTGCATCCAGGTGCTCGGCGGGATCGGTTTCACCTTCGAGCACGAGGCGCACTTCTACCTGCGTCGTGCCGTCTCGCTGCGCAACCTGATCGGTCACGGGCATGCCGCCCGGCTCGCCGACCTGGCCGCTGCCGGACAGCGCCGCAGTATCGATGTCGACCTGGAGGGTCGCGACGTCGCGGTCCGGCCGCAGATCCGCGAGCAGGTGGCCGGAATCCTCGCCGCCCAGGACCAGCGGACTGCCCTGGTCGAGACCGGCTACCTGACCCCGCACTGGCCGGCGCCCTACGGCGCCGGTGCCGACGCGGTCTCGCAGTTGGTGATCGACCAGGAACTCACCGCGGCCGGAGTCGTCCGACCCGACATCAAGATCGCCGGCTGGGCGGTGCCGACCATTCTGGCGCACGGTACCGATGCTCAGCGCGAGCAGTTCGTGAAACCGTCCCTGCTCGGCGACATCATCTGGTGCCAGCTCTTCTCCGAGCCCGGCGCCGGGTCCGACCTGGCCTCACTGCGGATGAAGGCGGTCCGCGACGAGAACGGCCCCGACGGTCAGTCCGGTTGGCGACTGACCGGACAGAAGGTGTGGAACTCGCTGGCCCGGGAGGCCCACTGGGGCATCTGCCTGGCCCGGACCAACCCCGATGCTCCGCAGCACAAGGGGATCACCTACTTCCTGATCGACATGGCCGCTCCCGGCATCGACATCCGGCCGCTGCGCGAGATCACCGGCGACGAACTGTTCAACGAGGTCTTCCTCGACGACGTCTTCGTGCCGGACTCGATGGTGGTCGGCGAGGTCGACAACGGCTGGAAGTTGGCCCGCACCACCTTGGCCAACGAGCGGGTCGCGATGGCCGGTTCGAAGATGGGCTTCTCCACCGAGCAGGCGGTCAGCCTGTATGCCGATATGAAGCAGCGGCTGGCGCCCGGAGACGCAGACCGGGTCGGTGCCCAGGTTGCGCTCTCGGTGGTTTGTGCCCTGCTCGGGACCCGGACGGTGCTCCGTTCGCTGGCCGGGATGGGCCCGGGTGCGGAATCCAGTGTGGCCAAGCTGCTGGGGGTCAAGAGCCGCCAGGACGCCTCGGAGCTGGTGGTGGACCTGCTCGGTGAGCAGATGGTGCTGGGTGGTCCCGAGGTCACCGCGGCCCTGCACGAGTCGCTGCTGACCCGCTGCCTGTCGATCGCCGGTGGCACCACCCAGGTACTGCGCAATGTGGCGGGCGAACGGATTCTGGGTCTGCCCCGCTAGCGGTGCGTGTTGTGGTGCCAGGTCAGCCAGCGCTGGACGCCTCGGATCACATGCTCGGAACGTACCGAGGGGAAGATCTCGAAGCCGTGCTGAGCGCCGGGTAGTTCGAGGTAGGTGAGGTTGTTCTTGCTGAGCTCCCGCAGCTTCGTCACGAATACCCGGGCCTGGTTCACATCGACCAGCGAGTCGTTGGCCCCGTGCACCACGAAGAAATCGGGTGCGTCGGGGGTGATCCGGCACAGTGGTGAGGCCTGCTCGTAGATGTCCGGGTCGTCGGCGTACTCGACCTTGAACACCCTGGTGTTGAGGAACCCGTCCCGGGTACCTACCGCACTCTTCAGGCCGCTGGCACCGGAGAGATCGAACACGCCGTAGAACGGGACCGCCGCCGCCACGGTGGTGTCGGCGTCCTCGAAACCCGGCTGGAACTGGGGGTCGTTGGGGGTCAGTGCGGCCAGGGCGCTCAGGTGCCCGCCCGCAGAGCCACCGGTGACGACCACATAGTCGGGATCTCCGCCGTACTCGGCGATGTGCTCCTTGACCCAGGCGATCGCCTTCTTCACGTCGACGATGTGGGCCGGCCAGGAGTCCCGGGGGGAGAGCCGATAGTTGATCGCCACGCAGACCCAGCCCTGCTCGGCCATCCGGTTCATCAGGGCGCGGCCCTGCTGCTCCTTCTCCCCGGTGATCCAGCCGCCCCCGTGGACCTGCAGCAGGACAGGTGCCTTGTCCAGGGGAGGGCCGTCGGCACGGCGATAGATATCGAGCAGATTGCGTCGCCGGGGCGCGTCCCCATAGGCGATATTGCGCTCCGCCTTCACTACCGGAGTGGAGAAGACGAACGGCTGGATCAGGTTGCGCCAGGGCGTGGCGAGTTCGGCCTCGGTCGGGGGCTGACCCAGATGGGTGATGTAGTCCTCGCCGATGCCCGTCCGCAGGGCGTTCTCGGTCACGGCGCGCGAGCCCTGGCCACGTCGGATCAGCACGGCCTGGCCGACGAGGTTCGCGGCGGCCAGGGTCAGACCGAGAGCGCGGTGCTTGCGCCCACGCACATGCAGCACCGCATCCAGAGCAGTCGCGCCCATCAACTGCGGGGCCAGCTCGCTGACCAACCAACCGGGGAAGAATGCGAACGAGCCCGCCCGCTGGGAGCGTGGAGGCCATAGTGCGTTGGCGGTCAGAACCGAGTTGAGCAGCTGGCGCCGGAGGAGACTCACCTCCTCAAGATAGCCGGTGAGCCCAGGTGGCGGAGCCGACTTCGACGGGCCGCTGACGGGCTGGTCGTGGGGCAGCACCCCGCAAGAGGCCGGAGCTAGACGGTAGGCTAGAACAGGTTTCAGTATTCGTCAGGAGGAAGAGTGTCCGAAGACGTTCTCGATGATGTCCGTTCCGTCGTGGTGGACGTTCTGGACAAGGGGGCCGATGAGTCCCGTGGGTCCTGGAGCGCATTCGCGGAGGCGGGCCTGCTCTCGTTGGCCGCGCCCGAGGAGTTCGACGGCAGTGGGTTCGGTTTGACCGAAGTGGCTGTGTTGCTCGACGAGGTCGGTGCCCGTGCCGCCGACGCCCCCGTGTGGGGCACCCTGGTGTGTGGTCTGCTCACCATCGCCGAGTTCGGCACCGATGAGCAGAAGCGGGCGCTGATCCCCGGCATCGTGGACGGCTCGATCCAGGTGGTCCCGGCGCTCGCCGAGATCGGTACCGGTATCCCGTCGACTCCACAGGTGACCTGTGTTCAGGGCGTCCTGAACGGCACCAAGATCCGCGTCGACGAGGTACCCGCCGGCGGATTCCTGGCGGTCACCGCGACCTCCGAGAACGGTCCGATCGTGGCGATCGTCGACCCGCAGAGCCCCGGTGTCTCGCTGACCGGAACCTATTCTTCGTCCGATCGCGCACAGTTCGTGCTCCGCCTCGAGAACGTCACCCCGGCTCACCAGCTGGGTGCCGGGTCGGGCGAGAAATTGCGGGCGCTGGCCGTCGCCGGTGCCGTGCGTCAGGGGGCGGCGCTGCTCAACGGCGCGCTTGACCTGACCGCCGCCTACATCAAGGAACGCCACCAGTTCGGGCGCTCGCTCGCCGAGTTCCAGGCCGTGGCCATGCAGATCGCGGACGTGTACATCGACGCCCAGATGGTGACGCTTGCCGCCGAGGAGGCGGTGCGTCGTGTGGCCGAGGGCCAGCAGGCCACCGACGACCTGGCGATCGCCGCGCATGCGCTGGCCAAGCGGGCTCCGCGTGCGCTGCAGACCTGCCATCACCTGCACGGCGGGTTCGGGGTCGATGAGACCTACGCGCTGCCGGGGTTCTACTCGCGTGCCCTGGAGCTCGTCGAGTTGCTGGGCGGCCCGGCCACCACGCTGGCTGGGGTCCCGCCGGTCGACGGCGAGGGCAAGAACGGCGAACTCACCGAGGCCCAGCGGGCGTTCAAGGCCGAGGCCCGGGAGTACTTCTCCGGCCTGTACAGCGCCGAGGACAAGCGTGAGGTGCTGCACGATCGGCATGGTCCCGCCTACCACCGGGCGATCCTGCAGATGGGCACCGACAAGTGGCTCGGGGTCGGCTGGCCGACCGAGTTCGGTGGCAAGAACATGGGCGTCGTCGAGCAGCAGATCTTCGCCAACGAGGCCTCCTATGCCGATGTGCACCTGCCCTCGGTGACCTTGCAGACGGTCGGCCCCACGCTCCAGCAGTTCGGCAACGAGAAGCAGAAGGAGATGTTCCTCTCCCGGATCCTCGAGGGTTCCGTGCACTTCGCCGTCGGTTACTCCGAGCCCGACGCCGGTACTGACCTGGCATCGCTGCGGACGTCTGCCCGCCTCGACGAGGCGACCGGTGACTGGATCGTCAACGGCCAGAAGATGTGGACCACCGGCGGTCACGCCGCGGACTACATCTGGCTCGCCGTGCGCACCGATCCCGACGCCCCCAAGCACAAGGGCATCACGGTGATGATCGTGGACGCGAAGGACCCGGGCTTCAACTGGACCCCGATCGTGACCTGCGACGGCAGCCACCACGTGAACGCCACCTACTACAACGACGTGCGGGTCCCCGCCGACATGATCGTGGGCGGCCTCAACCAGGGCTGGAAGATGATCACCAGCCAGCTGAACCACGAGCGGATCATGCTCGGTCCCGCCGGACGGCTCGAGGGCCTGCGCGACCTGGTCGCCAGCTGGGCCGAGACGCGTACCAACGCCTCCGGCACCCCGCTCCTGGAACTGCCCGATGTGCACGCGGCCCTGGCCGAGATCACCGAGGCCTACCGGGTCAACGAGCTGCTCAACTGGCACGTGGCTCTGGGCAAGGAGGAAGGTCTGAAGGCCGTCGCTGCCTCCAGCGCCTCGAAGGTCTTCGCCTCGCACGAGGTGCAGAGCCTGGGTCTGGGGCGGCTCGGGGGGCGCACCACCTACGGCGACCCGACGGACCCGGAGACGGCCTGGCTGGCCGAGGACCCCGACCGGACCGCCAAGCGCAATCTGACGTTGACCTTCGGCGGCGGAGTGAACGAGGTGCAGCGCGAGCTGATCGCCCAGTTCGGCCTGGGCCTGCCCAAGGTCCCGCGCTGAACCCCTGCCCGCAGCAGCCTGGTGCTGCTGCGGGCGGTTTCCGTCCCCGGAGTTGCCCAGCGTGGCCCGGGGACGAACCGGACATCACCCTGCGAACTGAGGAGAAGTCGTGACGGAGAGCCAGATCTCCCCGGAGCTGGATGCCCAGGTGCGAGCCAAGGCCGAGGAGCTGATCGCCCAGGGCGTCTGTTCCCGCCGTGAGGCCCGCGACCCGGTCAACCAGCCAGGAATCAGCAACTGGACCGAGGCGATGGGGATCGACCCCGTAACTCTCGGTGAGGCGCCCGAGACCATGATCCAGGTCTGGACCATGTACGGCCTGGGCGGCACCAAGGACGGAGGCGACCCGCTGCACGCGATGATGGACTGGCTCACCGAGCGCGGCTTCATCGGAGTGCTGGGTACCAACGTCGAGCAGACCTACACCCGTCCGCTCAAGGTGGGGGAGACCCCACGCCTGGAGATGCGGCTGGAGTCGGTCGTCGGCCCCAAGGCCACCGGGATGGGCGAGGGCTATTTCGTCACCGCGCTGACCGAGTGGTTCGTCGGACCCGAGGATGCTCCCGAACTGGTCGGCACGATGTTGTTCCGGGTGCTCAAGTTCATCCCGAAGCCGAAGAAGAAGCAGAGCACGTTCGTGCTGTACCCGACCAAGAACCGCGACACCGAGTTCTTCTGGGAGGGCACTGCCGCCGGCGAGTTGCGGATTCAGAAGTGCAACGCCTGTGGCGCGCTGCGGCACCCGCCCGGCCCCTCCTGCCCGGAATGCCATGCGTTCGACCGCGGCTATGTGGTGAGCAAGGGGGAGGGCACCGTGTACAGCCATGTGCTGCACCACCACCCGCCGATCCCCGGTCATGAGATGCCGAACCGGCTCGCCCTGGTCGACCTGGACGAGGGCGTGCGGATGATCGCCACCGTCGAGGGCGGGGTCAACACCCCGATCGAGATCGGTGACCGGGTCACCGTGACCTGGCGCAAGGTCGACGACACCCTGACCCTGCCCGTCTGGAGGAAGCTGTGAGTACCAGGACCGTCCCGCTCGTCGTCGGCACCGTGCTGCCCGAGTGGTCGATCGATGTGACCACCCGTCTGGTCGTCACGACCGCGATCGCGACCCGCGACTTCCAGAACGTCCACCACGACCGCGACGCCGCTACCCGCGCCGGGTCGAAGGACATCTTCCTGAACATCCTGACCAGCCAGGGTCTGGTCCAGCGCTATGTCAACGAGAACCTGGGCAACGACCTCTTCATCACCTCGATGAACGTCCGCCTCGGTGCCCCCGCCTACCCGGGTGACCAGATGGTCTTCACCGGCGAGGTGCTGGCCGAGACCGATGGGGTCTTCGAGGTGAAGGTGGTGGGCACGGTCTCGTTGGGTGCCCACGTGACCGCAACGGTGAAGGTGAAGCAGGCATGACGAACACACTGTCGCGCAAGACCGCGATCGCCGGGATCGGTGCTACCGAGTTCTCCAAGGAGTCGGGCCGTTCCGAACTGCAGTTGAGCGTGGAGGCCTCGCTGGCCGCGATCGCCGACGCCGGTCTGAAGCCGAGCGACATCGACGGCATGGTGACCTTCACGATGGACACCTCCAACGAGATCGCGCTGGCTCGCGAGCTCGGTGCCGGTGACATCAACTTCTTCGCCCGGGTCCACCACGGCGGCGGCGCGGGTGGCGGCACCATCCAGCAGGCTGCGATGGCAGTGGCTACCGGGGTGGCCGACGCGGTGCTGATCTACCGTGGATTCAACGAGCGCTCGGGGCAGCGGTTCGGGCAGACCCAGGGCTGGGCCAACAGCCAGGTCAACACCAACGGCCTGGACAACGCCTGGACCTACCCGCACGGCCTGACCACCCCGGCCGCCACGGTGGCGATGCAGGCGCGTCGGTACATGCACCTGTACGGAGCCACCAGCGAGGACTTCGGCCGGGTGGCAGTGGCGGACCGTCGGCACGCCGCCAACAACCCGGACGCGTTCTTCTTCGGCAAGCCGATCACCCTGGAGGACCACCAGAACTCCCGGATGATCTCCGAGCCGCTGCACCTGCTGGACTGCTGCCAGGAGTCCGACGGCGCGGTGGCGATGGTGGTCGTCTCGGCCGAGCGGGCCCGGGACATGCCCCAGGTTCCGGCCTACGTCACCGCCGCCGGGCAGGGTTTCGCGGCCGACCAGTTCACGATGACCTCCTACTACCGCGACAACATCGGCGTCCCCGAGATGGGGGTCACCGGTGCCCAGCTGTGGAAGCAGTCGGGACTGGGCCCCGGCGACATCGCGACCGCGGTCCTGTACGACCACTTCACCCCCTACGTGCTGATGCAGCTGGAGGAGCTGGGCTTCTGCGGCCGGGGTGAGGCGAAGGACTTCGTCGCGGACGGCGGGATCGAGATCGGTGGCACGCTGCCGGTGAACACCCACGGTGGGCAGCTGGGCGAGGCCTACATCCACGGCATGAACGGGTTCCTCGAAGGCGTCCGCCAGGTGCGCGGCACGTCGGTGAACCAGGTGATCGGCGTCGAGGGAACCTCGAAGACCTGGGACAAGGAACACGTCCTGGTCACCGCCGGAACCGGCGTGCCGACCTCTGCAGTGATCCTCTCCCGCTGAGACGGCATAACTGCGTCACCCGCAAGTAACAAGAACTGCCCTGTCAGCGCCGGTGAGGCGCTGACAGGGCAGTTCTTGTTGACCGGCAGGTAACTACTAGTGCCGTGTCAGCGGTGGATCAGGCCTTGGTGATGACGCAGTCGGCCAGGACCGGGGCGCCGTTGCGGGCCTCGACGTCGGAGACGATCGCGGCCGAGATCACGATCTGGTCGCCGTTGTCCCAGGCCTTGATCCCGATGGTCTCGTTGGGGAAGACCACTCCGGCGAACCGTGCGGTGAAGCCGCCGACCTTGCTGGCGTCGCCACCGAGCAGGGCCTCGGTGACCTCGCGCAGCACGATGCCCCACGAGCAGAGCCCGTGCAGGATCGGGGCCGGGAAGCCGGCGCCCTTCGCGAAGGCCGGGTCGGAGTGCAGCGGATTGCGATCACCGCACAGGCGGTAGAGCAGCGCCTGGTTCGGGGTGACGTGGTAGCTGACCTCGGCGTCGGGGGTCCGCTCGGGGATCTCGACGGCGGTGGCGGTGCCGCGGTTGCCGGAGAAGCCGCCCTCGCCCTTGACGAAGATCGAGGAGCGCGCGGTCCACAGAGGGGTGCCGTCGGCGGCGGTGACCTCGGACTCCTGCCAGATCACCGCGGCCTTGCCCTTGTCCCAGATGTCCACGAGCTTGGTGTTGATGCTGCCGGTGCCGCCGGTGGGGATCGGACCGTGCACGGTGATCGACTGGGAGCCGTGCACCACCTGGGCCAGGTCGATGTCGATCCCGGGCATCCGTACCGAGGGGGCGGAGGTCTCGTGGAACGACGGGGCCACGATGCCGAAGCTGGGCAGGACCTGCAGGTCCACGTCATTGGTGAGGCGCAGCGCCTCGGGCTTCAGGTTGTCGCCCGCTTTGGCACCGGCACCGATGGCAAGGTGGTAGAGCAGCACGTCGCTGCTGGACCAGGAGAACTCGCGGGTGCCGAGGTCAGCACCGATCGCGATATCGGGATTGATGGGCATGTGGTGCTCCCTTCATGACACCGGCGCCCGCTGTCGCGAGCGCCGGCGTGGTGGAATCGATCGGAGAGAAGTGCTGGATCAGGCCTGGTCGGCGATGTCCTCAGCAGCAAGGTAACCGAACACCATGGCCGGGCCGATGGTGGCACCCGGTCCGGCGTAGGTGTACCCCATCACGGCGGAGGAGGCGTTACCGGCCGCATAGAGGCCGTCGATGACCGAGCCGTCGGCGCGCAGCACCCGGGCCTTCTCATCGGTCACCAAGCCGCCCTTGGTGCCCAGGTCGCCGGGGACGATCTTGACCGCGTAGAACGGGGCCTGGTCGATCTGGTTCAGCGACGGGTTCGGCTTCACGGTGGGGTCGGAGTAGTACTTGTCGTAGGTGGACTCACCGCGACCGAAGTCCGCGTCGACACCCTTGGTCGCGTAGCCGTTGAACTGCTTGATGGTCGCCTCGAGCTGCTCGGCCGGGATCTCGATCTGGGCCGCCAACTCGGCCACGGTCGCGGCCTTCTTGACGGTGCCGTTCTTGTACCAACGACCAGGGAACGGCTGGCGCGGCGGCAGGCCGGCGAAGATGTAGCGGTTGCGGTAGCGCTGGTCGATGATCATCCAGCTCGGCACGTGCGAGACGCCGGTGGCCTCGCCCTTGTACATCTCCTGGACGGCCTCGACGTAGGGCAGCGCCTCGTTCATGTACCGCTTGCCGTCGCCGTTGACGATGATGGAGCCGGGCAGGTTGCGCTCCGAGAGGCAGAACCAGGGGCCTGAGGGCAGCGGGATCGTGGGTCCCCACCAGGCGTCGTCCATCAGCGCGATCTCGGCACCTGCCGTGACACCCGCCTCGATACCGCCACCGGTGTTGTTCACCGAACCGGTGGTCCAGTCGATGGAGGTCGGCTTGGGCTGGTACTTCTCCCGCATCTCCAGGTTGCGCTCGAAGCCACCCGAACCGATGATCACGCCCTTGCTGGCCCGGATCTCGACGAGCTCACCGTCCCGCTCGGCCTTGATCCCGACGACCTTGCCGTCCTCCAGGATCAGTTCCTTGAGGTCGGTGTTGTAGGCGACCGGGACCCCGGCGTCGACCAGGCCCTTGCGCAGGCCGATGGTCAGGGCGGCACCCATCGCGTACATCTTGCGTCCGCGCAGGGTGTTGAGGATCTTGGCCAGGGTCACCTTCATCATCGTGATCGGGCCCTTGATGGTCCGCATCCCGAGGCTGATCTTGCGGAAGTCGGCCTGGGTGATGATCAGGTTCGCCGGGGCCTTGGTGTAGGCCGGGTGCAAGCGCTTGAGTTCGTCGCCGAGGAACCGGGCGTCCATCGGGATCGGCTCCACGCTGCGACCACGACCACGGCCACCCGGGCGCTCCGGGTGGTAGTCGGCGTAGAGGGGGACCCAGCGCAGCCGCAGCGGGGTGTTGGCCTTGACGAAGTCCAGCATCTCGGGGCCGCGGTCGATGTAGGTGTCGCGGCGCACCTTGGGCACCACGTCTCCGACGATGGCGTCCAGATACTTCTTGGCCTCGTCGGAGTCGCCCGGCTGAACCTCGCCGGCCGCCTGCAGGGCATAGTTTCCGGGAACCCAGACCCCGCCACCCGAGCGAGAGGTCGAGCCGCCGAAGTACTCGCTCTTCTCCACCAGCAGGGTGTTCAGGCCCTTGCGGGCAGCGGCCAGGGCAGCGGTCATTCCGGCGCCGCCGGCGCCCACGACGATGACGTCGACCTGCTCGGGCAGGTTCGCGGAGGGGGAGGTGCTCATGGCCGCTGACTGTAACAGGTTCTAGGTGTCGGATATGCTCCCGCACCGGCCATCGAGAGGCACCTGACCTTGGCGACGGGCGGCCTGTGTGGTGACTCACAGGGGAGGGGTGTTCAAGAAAGTAGAACGTGTTCTAGTATTGCCTCAGGGGCTCGACACCGGGTTGGGCCACGGTTCGATCGGAGCGACTCGATGACGACCCAGGCTGTTCTCGACGGTGTGCGTGACCTACTCCCCAATTTCCGTGAGCGCGCCGATGAAGGTGAGCGCCAGCGACAGGTGCCCGAGGCCTCGGTGAAGGAACTGGAGGCGACCGGCTTCTTCCGACTGCTCCAGCCCCGGCGCTTCGACGGGTTCGAGGCCGATCCGGTGGACTTCTACACCGCGGTGCGTGACATCGCCTCGGCCGATGGTTCCACCGGCTGGATCGCCTCTGTGCTCGGGGTCCACCCCTGGCAGGTGGCGCTGTTCGCCGACGAGGCCCAGCAGGCGGTGTGGGGTTCGGACAGCAACACCCGGCTCTCCTCCTCCTACGCGCCGACCGGCAAGGCGGTGCAGACCGACGGTGGCTACACCCTCAGTGGCAAGTGGGCCTTCTCCTCGGGATCCGCACACGCACAGTGGGTGCTGCTCGGTGGCCTGGTCTTCAACGCCGAGGGTCAGGTCGTCGACTTCAAGACCTTCATGATCCCGCGCCGGGACTACGAGATCGTCGACGTCTGGAATGTCGTGGGCCTACGAGGTACCGGCTCCAACGACATCGTCGTCAAGGACGTCTTCGTCCCGGAGGCGTTCACCCTCTCGATGAGCGACACCGGCCGTTGTTTCGGTCCCGGTCAGGAGCAGAACACCTCCGATCTGTACAAACTGCCGTTCCACTCGCTGTTCACCACCACCATCACCACCCCGATCGTGGGCATGGCGCGTGGCGCCTACACCGAGCACGTCCAGATGCAGCAGAGTCGAGTCCGTGCCGCCTATGCCGGCGAGAAGGCGTCCTCTGACCCGTTCGTCGCGGTTCGGGTGGCCCGTGCCGCCTCCGAGATCGACGCCGCCTGGGCCCTGCTCATGGCCAACATCCGTGAGGAGCAGGCGGCGGTGGCCGCAGGGGAGAAGATCTCGCTCGAACTGCGCCTGAAGGTGCGCCGGGACCAGGTGCTGGGCACCGGTCGGGCGATCGAGGCGATCGACACGATGTTCGAGGCCTCCGGCGGTCGGGCCCTGGCCGAGGGGACCTACCTACAGCGGGTCTGGCGTGATGCTCACGCCGGTCGGGTGCATGCCGCCAACGACCAGGAGCGAGCCCTGAAGATGTACGGGGACATCGTATTCGGCCACAAGGTAGAGCCCGGTATGTACTGAGGAACCCGGAACGGGCACCGAATCGCTCGGCTGGCACGACTCAGCGGGATTCGCGCCGCAGGCTGCCCGGGTCAGGTAGCACCCTGACCAGCAGCACACTGATCAGAAGCACACTGTGAAGCAGACCAAGTAGCACGAGACACGTGGAGCGTTGAGATGACGATCGACATCAAGTCCATGGGGTACGTCCGGGTGGCGTCCACCGACCTGGACCGCTGGAAGGTCTTCGCCGAGGATGTCCTGGGCCTGGTGCCGGGCCGCGGCCTCAGCAAGGAAGACCCCAATCTGTACTACCGCATCGACGCCGTGTCGGCGCGACTGGTGGTGACCCCCTCCGACAAGGACGAGCTGAGCGTCTGCGGCTGGGAGGTCGCGGACCGCGACGCCCTGCAGCAGGCTCGGGAGCACCTCAGTGCCGCCGGAGTCCAGTGGAACGAGGGAACCCGGGAGGAGTGCGCGGAGCGTCGAGTCGAGCAGTTCATCAGCTTCAGCGATCCGTGGGAGAACAACTTCGAGCTGTTCCAGGGAATCAGCTACGAGAAGTGGCCCGCTGTGCCCAAGCACGGTCACGAGTTCGTCACCGGCGACCAGGGCATGGGGCACATCGTGATCCCAGTGCTCGACGACGAGAAGGCGCTGGAGTTCTACACCGAAACGCTCGGCTTCCGGCTCCGCGACTCCTTCAGTCTGCCCGGTGAGCTCGCCGGCAAGGAGCCGGGATCCAAGATCTGGCTTCGTTTCCTGGGGATCAACCCGCGCCACCACTCGCTGGCCTTCCTGCCGATGCCGAACCCGTCCAAGTGCGTGCACATCATGCTCGAGGTGGACTCGATCGACCACGTGGGTCGTGCCCTGGAGCGGGTCAAGAAATACGAGTTCCCGTTGTCGGCCACGCTGGGGCGGCACATGAACGACGAGATGATCTCGTTCTACGTCAAGAGCCCCAGCGGCTTCGATATCGAGTTCGGTACCGAGGGTCTGCGCGTCGACGACTCGACCTGGGTCGCGCGATCCTCGACCGCGGTCTCCTACTGGGGTCACGAGTTCGGCGGGCACTGATCCCTTCGGATCGACCTAGCATCAGACGTTCCGACTGCCGGGTGCCCTCAGGAGCACCCGGCAGTCGGTCTGAAAGGATTGACACATGGCAGACATCGAGATTCCCGAGGGGATGGACCCCGAGGCGGCCACGCTTTGGCCGCCTCGGGAGCTGATCGACTCGTTCCTGGGCAACTTCCCGTTGGTGGAGCTGCGTCCCGGTGAGGTCGTCGAGGTGGACGACGAGGCGGCCCAGCGACAGGCTCGTCTGTTCCGTGACGTGCTGGCCCAGTACGGGTCGGGTGTGACCGTGGTGACCACCGTCGTGGACGGTCAACCGGTGGGATTGACCTGCCAGTCATTCGTCTCGGTATCGCTGGACCCGCCGTTGGTCGCCTTCCTGCCGACCAAGCAGTCGCGGGCCTTCGCTGCGATCAAGGAGCAGGGCAACTTCTGCGTCAACTTCCTGGCTGCAGACCAGGTGGCGATCTCGAATGTGATGGCCAGCCGGAGCGACGACAAGTTCGCCGAGGTGAAGTGGAGCCCGAGCAGTACCGGTGCGGCGCTGATCGATGGCGTGGTGGGCTACACCGACTGCACCATCGAGACCATCCACGACGCTGGTGACCACTGGATCGTGGTCGGTCGGGTACAGGACCTCAAGGTGTCCAACGAGACAGATCCGCTGCTGTTCTTCCGAGGCAAGTATCGCACCGCGGGGATCATCCCCGAGCCCGATGAGACCGATTCTGCCGGGACGGTCTCGGTGGTCCGGCCGACCCTGGTGGAGCGCCCCGTGGACCCGTCGGACACCTTCGTGCCGTGGCATCCGGGGCAGCGCAAGCGGGCCACGGGCAGGCATGCCGCCGCCGAGCCGTCACCGATCGCGGTGGCCGCTCCCAGCCAGGAGGCATCGGATCGACCGGCTCCGTGGCGTCCCGGCCAGCGGCGCGACTGATCCGCGAGTGCAACCCAAGACCCCCGTTTCCCCCGGACGGGGGTCTTGATTCGTCCCGATTGGACCGGGGCGCGGTGGGGGGTCAAGATGGACCGACCGAGAGCGAACGTCAAGGTGTGGGATGCCTGGGTTCGTTTCCGGAGGAGGGACAAGGCGATGGATGACCAACACCAGCGCAATGGTGAGCGCATGCCGACCAGGGCCGAGGTCCAGGTCGGCGCGAACGTCCGGCATGGAGAGCCCGATGACCTTCTCGGTGCCCACGACCCCGACTGGTGGGTGCGCCGAATGGCCAGGAGCGAGCGGATCACCGGTGTCCTGCCTCCGGGGCTCTCCTTGCGCACCGAGGACGCCCGGCTCGAGGAGGCACTCGATCGGGAGTCCAGTGAAGAGGGCGTCCGGACCATCATCGAGGAGTTCAATCGACGCGTGGTCAGGGCTCGGCGTCACCTGCGGGGAGGGCCGCCCGTGATCACCCCGACTCGTGATCCCGACCGTGAGGTCGAGTTGTGGCGAGAGCGCCGAGGCGCCTGACCAGGGCCCCGAGCTGCCGTCACGCCGATTCGGGTCATAGATCGACACCGATCGACGCGACTGAGTCGCCACGACGGATAGCACCCGAGGGCGGATCCCCGGTTCGGGGATCCGCCCTCGTGTGCTGGCAGGGGATTCGCCAGGTCAGACCAGGTAGCCCTGGAGGCGCTTGAGCTCCTCGACGGCACCGAGCACGATCCGGTCGACCAGCTGCTCGCAGGTCGGCAGGTCGTCGATCACGCCGACCACCTGGCCCGAGGCCAAGACACCCGCACTCGGGTCGCCCTCGACCAGACCGGCCTTGAGCATCATCGGGGTATTCGCGGCGAGCGCCATCTGGGCCATGGACCGGCCAGACTCCTTCTTCATCGAGATGCCGTCCTTGGCCAGACCCAGCCAGGACATCTTCGACATCTTCTTGAACTCCAACGTCCGCTTGACGGTAGGACCGAGCCGCTTGACGGCGCTGGTCTCTTCGATCGAGGAGACCAGGTCGGTACGCAGCATCCGGTGTGGCATGCCGTCCACCTTGGCGGTCACCACGGTGCCGTTGAGATCGGTGGCCAGGTAGCGCTCCTTGACCGCGTCCGGAACCCGGGAATCCTTGGTCAGCAGGAAGCGGGTGCCCATGCCGACCCCGGCCGCACCGTAGGAGAGCGCGGCGGCCAGCCCGCGGCCGTCGAAGAAGCCACCGGCACCGATCACCGAGATCGGGGTGCCGGCCTTCTCCAGGGCGTCGATCACCGAGGGCAGTAGCAGGGTGGTGGGGGTGGAGCCGGTGTGGCCGCCGCCCTCGCCGCCCTGGATCATCACCGCGTCGGCACCCCAGGAGGCGACCTTCACCGCGTGCTTGGGCAGGCCCACGCTCGGGATCACGACGATGTCGTGCTCCTTCAGCTTGGCGATCAGCTCCGGTTTCGGGGCCAAGGCGAACGAGGCCACCTTCACGCCGTGGTCGATGAGCAGCTGGCAGCGGTCCACCGCGTCGGAGGCATCGGCACGCAGGTTCACGCCGAAGGGGTTGTCGGTACGCCCCTTGACCTCGATGATGGCCTGTTCCAACTCTGCGATGGTCATCGTGGCCGAGGCCAGGATGCCCAGCCCGCCCGCGTTGGCGGTGCCGGAGACCAGCGAGGCGCCGGCCACCCAGCCCATCCCGGTCTGGACGACCGGGTGCTTGATGCCGACCAGCTCGGTCAGCGGCGTGCGGAGCCTCTGCTCGATCACTTCGTGGCCCCAGCCTCGACCGGGGGGACCTCACGGTCGCGGAAGTTCTTCGGGTCGATCACGTTGCGAATGAGTGTCAACTCGGTCTCGGTGGGAGCCCGAGTCACCGGGACCTCGGCCGGGATCTCCAGCTCGAACCCGGTGGCGGCCTTGACCTCGTCGACCGTGACACCCGGGTGCACCGAGAGCAGCCGCACGGTGTCGCCGGCCCCCTTGACATCGAAGACGCCCAGATTGGAGACGATGCGGTAGATGTCGTTGTACTTGGCGGCACCCGCGCCGGCGGCCTTGGCGAGCTTCGGACCGACGCCGGAGACGATGTCGACCTTCTCGACGAACACCCGCGGGGAGTGCTTGGGCACCCAGTAGGAGGTGCGGTTGTTGACGGTGTTGCCCGGGGCGCCGCGGGAGCCCAGCAGCTGCCGCTTCGGCTTGGCGAAGTCGCCGATCGCCGAGATGTTCTGGTTGCCGTCCTTGTCGACCTGGGTGGCGCCCATCATCACGTGACGGCGACCGTAGGCGACGATGTCGAAGACGCGGCGGAACGGGATCCAACCCTCGACGACGTCACCCTTGGCGAAGATCGGCGGCACCCCACCGAGGAAGAGGGACTCGCCGTCGGAGATGACCAGGTCGGGGTTGGAGGTGAGCTTGGCGAGCCGGACGCCCACGCTGGGCAGGGTGCCCATCGGGGAGCCGAAGATCTCGCCGTCGCCGGCGAACGCGTCGGCGATGGCGGCGGCGCAGACCTCTGCGCGAGTGAAGTCAGACATGTCCATCCCTCAGTTCTGCTCGGCGGCGAATGCGGCGACCGCGGCCTGGTAGGCGGCTTCGTCACCGGACAGGAAGCGCTCCTTGAACGCGGCCCATGCCTCGGGGTCGGCGACCGACTTGGCGTAGTGACGCTGGAACTTCTCGTCCCGCTCGTAGTCGGGTACGCAGTTGGTGAAGTGGGCGCCGTTGGGGGTCTCGACGACGCCGGTGACCATCATCCGGTTGAGCAGCACTCGCTGGACCGGGAGGCTCTTCTCGCCGTCGGTGGTGAGACCGGCGGTGTCGACGATCTTCTCGACCGAGACGAACGCCTTGTCGGCGGCCATGCAGAACAGGTCGTCGAAGTACGGGTCCGGGCCGAGGTAGGTCGCGTTGCCGTGGGCGTCGGCCCGGTTCAGGTGTACCAGGGCCACATCGAGCTTGAGTGCGGGCACGGCCACGAGCTCTTCGAAGTCGCCATTCTCGTCGGCGTAGGGGCTCTTGACGAGCTTCAGGTCCGGGTTGTTGACCAGGATGTCGGAGCCCAGACCGCCGCGTAGCGGCAGGAAGGGCAGCCGCTCGGAGGCGGCCTTCAAACCGGTCATGAACATGCCCTCGTCCCACTCGCACAGCTCGAGGATGGTGGCGTTCTGACGGGCCGCCTGGAAGTTCGGCTCCAGCGGGACGGTGTCCATGGTGACGAAGGCGTAGATCAGCTTCTTGATCTTGCCGGCGTCGGCCAGCAGACCGACGTCGGCGCCACCCCAGCTCACGATGGTGAGGTCCTTGAGGTCGCTGCGCAGGATCGCGCGAACCAGGGCCATGGGCTTGCGGCGGGGGCCCCAGCCCCCGATGCCGATGGTCATGCCGTCGGAGAGCTGCTCGACCACCTGGTCGATGGTCATCTCCTTGGTACGGGGCTTCATCAGAAGTTCCTTCCCGAAATCTCGTCGGTTGAGGTGTGAGCGCAGCGAGCCACGAGGCCGTTGCAGAGGGAGTTAGTTCTTGGCCTTGTCGGTGCCGGCGAAGTCGTCGCGCAACTCGTCGGCGACACCCATCAGGTTCAGTTCGAAGGTGAACCCCTGCTCGAAACGGTAGGACTTGTTGACGTCCATCGTGTCGATGTTGTTGATCGCCTCCTTGGCGGCCCGGATCACCTTGGTGTTCTTAGCGGCGATGGTGCGGGCGACCTCCAGCGCGGCCTCCAGGAGCTCCTCGCGCGGGACGGTCCGGTAGACCGATCCCCATTGCTCCAGCTTGGTCGCGGCGATCTTGCCTGCGGTGAAGTACAGGGTGCGCATCATGTGCTGCGGCACCAGTCGGGCCATATGGGTGGCCGCGCCGAGTGCACCCTGATTGACCTCGGGAACGCTGAAGTAGGCATCGTCGGAGGCGACCACGACATCGGCGTTGCCAACCAGACCGACACCGCCACCCACGCAGTGTCCGTTGACCGCGGCGATCACCGGGACAGCACACTCGTAGACGGCCTTGAAGGCGGCGTAGCACCCCTTGTTGGCGCCCAGCAGGGCCTCGAAGCCGGTGGTGTTCTGCATCTCCATGATGTCGACACCGGCGTTGAAGCCACGGCCCTCGGCGCGCAGCACGACGACGCGGGTCTCGGGGTCCTTGCCGGCTGCGTCCAGAGCCTCGGCGACGTTGAACCAGTCCTGTACCGGCAGGGCGTTGACCTTGCCGTGTTCCATCGTGATGACCCGGATGTGGCCCTCGCGGAGTTCGGAAGTGACGCTCATGCTGCCCTCTCAGACGAACCTAATGCTTGCTTGGTAGCGTAGCAGAGCCGCGGGCTGCCGCGCCGTATCGACAGCCGTCTCCCGGCACGCCGTCCCACTCCGATCCGGCGACCATGCAACCTTCCGCCTCGTTTCCGCGTCTTGGAGGTCCAAGACCTCAGGGCCTGCGGAAGGATGTGTGGAAGATGCCACTGGTGACCGAGCCGAGATCGGGGGCGAACGTGAGCGCAGCTGATGCGACGGAGAAGGAGGCCGAGTTCGCCTCCTACATGGCGGCCCGGCAGCCGGGCCTGCTGCGCACCGCCTATCTGCTGAGCGGCGACCCGCACACCGCCGAGGACCTGGTGCAGACGGCCTTCGCGAAGCTCTACCTGGCCTGGGACCGCGTGCAACGCCGTGAGTCGGTCGACGGGTACCTGCGCCGGATCCTGGTCAACGAGAACAACTCGCTGTGGCGCACGTCGTGGAAGCGCCGTGAGTACGCCACCGAGCATCTCCCGGACCGGGCGGTGGCACCGGCGACCGACCGCGGTGAGACCAGCCGGGCGCTGTGGGACCTGGTGCAGACGTTGCCGAGGAAACAGCGGGCCGCAGTGGTGCTCCGCTACTACGAGGAGCTCAGTGAGGCCGAGACCGCTGACGCCCTCGGTGTCTCGGTCGGCACCGTCAAGTCCCAGACCAGCCGGGCGATGGCCCGACTCCGCTCGCGGATCGGCGACGACCCGGCCTTCTCAGATTCCGACGCAGCGTCCGACGAGGAGCAGTCATGAATACCGAGCAGCACCTGCGCGAGGCGCTGCGGACCGAGGCCGACCGCTTCGGCACCGCCCACCCGATCGGGCTGGACGAGGTCCGCACCAGCGCCCGGACCATCCGGCGCCGGCGCCGGGGCCTGGTGGTCGGGGTGGTGGCCACCATCACCGTACTGGCCGTCCCGCTGGGCATGGCGGTGACCCGGCCCGGGGACGACCTGCGTCTACCGGTCGCGACCCAGAGTCCGACCCAGAGCCCGAGCCAGAACCCGACCGGGACCACCGACGTGCCGGTCACTCGGGTGACCCTGAAGGGCCTGGACCGAGGTGCCGACCCGGCGGTCGCCTGGATCGAGAACCGCACGCTGCACCTGGCCGGTGGCGGCACGATGACGATGCCGTACGCCTACCAGGACGTCGCCGCGTACCACGGCGGCTGGCTGGGACAGCGCACCGACGGGGACGGAGACGTCGTACTCGACACCCTCGACGCGGACGGCAAGGTCACCAGGACCGTGCCGTCGGGCTGGGGCTTCGCCCGCAACCCGGAGGGAACCCTGCTGGCCTGGGTCGAGCAGGGCGCCATCAAGCGCGGCATCGCCTCGGGGATGGGCGAGGGTGAGGCCTCGATCGCCGCGGAAGGCGACGGTCAGCCGGAGGTGTTCGGTATGAGCCCGGACGGTGAGGTCTACTACAACGTCGAAGGTGACCCGGGAACCGTCTACCGGACCGACTTCGAGACCACCACCAAGATTGAGGGGGCCATCGAGGGCCGCGGGGTCTCAGCGACCGGAGCGTTCTCGGTGCAGACCAAGTCTCTGGATGCCGGTTCGTGCTCGGAGGTCCGACAGGGCTCGACGAGGTTGTGGGACACCTGCGACTGGTTGCCCACCATGTACAGCGCCGATGGGCGGTACGTACTGGGTCGCCCGGCCTACCTCGACGGAGGCGGCGACGGAGTCATCTCGGTGATCGAGGCCGGGACCGGCCGGACCGTGCGGGTCTTCAAGACCACGCGGGACTCGTTCATCAGTGATGTGCGCTGGGACGGCGACCGGGACGCGCTCCTCGCCCGGGTCTACCAGGACGGGGTCATCCGGCTGGTCAGGCTCTCGGTGGACGGTGTCACCGAGGCGACCAGCGAGCCGGTCGAGTCCAGCGACCCGTTCGGTGGCATCACCGTCTGGCTCACCTCGCAGCCCTGACGCACACAGCCCCGCCCGGTCATCGACCGGGCGGGGCTGTGTGCGTCGCTCAGCGGCGCAGCAGTCGCTTGGCCACGTGGGTGGTCTGCACCTCGTTGGAACCGGCGTAGATCATCAGCACCTTGGCATCGCGGGCCAACTGCTCGACGTGATATTCGGCCATGTAGCCGTTGCCCCCGAAGAGCTGCACCGCCTCCATCGCCACCTCACTGGCCGCGCGGGAGGAATAGAGCTTCATCGCAGAGGCCTCGGCCAGGTCCAGGATCTGGCCACGACGCTTGTAGTCCAGGCCCTTGAGCACCATGTTCTCGACGTTGACCCGGGCGATCTCCATCTCGGCCAGCTTGGCCTGGATCAACTGGAACTCACCGATCGGCTTGCCCCACAGTTCGCGGGTCTTCGCGTAGTCGACACACAGCCGCAGGCACTCCTCGATGATGCCGAGGCTGAAGGTGGCGATCCCGAAGCGTTCGGCCACGAAGTTGGCCCGGGCCGACTCCCGGCCGTCCGGCTTGGGCTGGTCGCTCAACAGCGGTTCGCCTGCCAGCAGGTTGTCGGTGGTGACCCGGACGTTGTCGAAGAAGAGCTCACCGGTGGGGGAGGAGTGCATCCCCATCTTGCGGAACGGCTTGCCCTGGGTGAGGCCCTCCATCCCGGCCTCCAGGGCGAAGATCAGTACCGGCGCCTGCCGCTTGTCGGTGCCGGAGCCGTCGTCCAGCTTGGCGTAGACCACCATCACGTCGGCGAACGGGCCGATGGTGATGAAGGTCTTCTGCCCGTTGAGCACCCAGCCGTCGCCGTCCGGCTTGGCGGTGGTGCGCATGCCGCCGAACGCGTCCGAGCCGGAGTCGGGCTCGGTGATCGCCCAGGCGCCGACCTTCTCCAGGGTGAGCAGGTCGCGGACCCACCGCTTGCGCTGGGCGATCGAGCCGATCGCATTGATAGTGGAGGCGGTCATCCCCGAGGAGATCCCGATCGAGGTGGGGATGCCGGGGCATACCTTCACCAGTTCGATGTTCGAGATCGTCATCGTGGAGGAGTCCATCTCCTCGGGTGCCGCCTCGTCGAACGGTCGACCAGCAGCGGCCGCCTCGTCGCGCCGGATCTCCCAGTCGAACTTCTCCGCGGCGGCGTCGGCGATGCCGAATGTCGCGTAGTAGTTGCGGGCGATGTCGTACGGGGGGACCCCGCCGTGCTCCAGGTCGTCGCGGGCCGGGCGAACCACCTTGTCCACCCACTTGCGGACCTCGTCACGGACGGTGACGTCGTCCTCGGACCAGACGAATGCGCTCATCCTCAGATCCTCTCGATGATGGTGCCGGAGGCCTGGGCACCACCGGCGCAGGCCGAGATCAGTGCGAACTGGCCGTCGCGACGCTCCAACTCGTGGATGGCCGAGGTGATCAGCCGGATCCCGGTCGCGCCGACCGGGTGGCCCAGGGCGATCGCGCCGCCGTTGACGTTGATCTTCTCCTCGGGCACCGAGTGTGCCTTGGCCCAGCTCATCACCACGGCGGCGAAGGCCTCGTTGACCTCGCAGATGTCGATGTCGCCGATGCTCAGGCCGGTGTCGCCCAGCATCTTCGTGGTCGCCTGGACCGGGCCGTCGAGATGGTAGTACGGATCCGCGCCGACGAGAGTGGAGGTGAGGATGCGGGCCCGGGGCTTGAGGCCGTGAGCCTTGGCCACCTCCTCATCCATGATCAGCAGCGAGGCGGAGCCGTCGGTGATCTGTGAGGAGGTGCCGGCGGTGTGCAGACCACCCTCGGCTACCGGCTTCAGGGCGGCGAGCTTCTCGAGCGAGGTGTCCCGGACGCCCTGGTCGCTGGTCACGTCCTGGAACTGTCCGGTGGGGTTGCCCTCGTCGTCGAGTACCGGAGCGTTGACGACCATCCGCTCGCGGTCGAAGCGACCCTCGTCGAGCGCGACGCGTGCCTTCTGCTGGGACCACAGGCCGAACCGGTCCAGGTCCTCGCGGCTGAAGCCGCGGTCCTTGGCGATTCGGTCGGCTCCGGTGAACTGGTCGGGCAGGTCGATGTCCCAGTCGTCGGGACGCGGGCTGCCGAAGCCCTTCGGAACGTTGGCGCCCAGCGGGACCCGGGACATCACCTCGACGCCACAGGCCACGCCGACCCGGATCGCGTTACCGGCCACCATCGCGTTGATCAGCGCCGCGGACTGCTGCCCGGAGGCGCACTGGGCGTCGATCACGGTCGAGGCGGTGGAGTTGTTCAGTCCGGCATGCATCCAAGCGCGGCGGATCATGTTGTTGGACTGTTCGCCGGCCTGGGTGACCACACCGCCGACCACCTGATCGACCAGTGCGGAGTCGACGCCTGCGCGATCGAGCACCTCACGCTGGGTCAGACCCAGCAGCACCGCCGGGTGGATGCCGGCCAACCAGCCGCGACGCTTGCCGAGCGGGGTCCGGACGGCTTCGACGATGACGGGGTTTCCCATGGAGCTCACTGCCTGTCGTAGGGGGATCGGGGTCAATCAAAGTAGAACACGTTCCTCAAGTACGGGCTGATTCCGGTCCGAAGAGGCGGAACCGCTTTGAAAACATTCTCTCGGTATGTAACGTATGTCACCTAGAACGTGTTCCGACCCAGATAAGGAAACGCCGGTGACTGCACAGACCGCCCTCCCGCCGGGATTCGACCCCACTGACCCCTCGCTCAACCAGGAGCGAATCCCCCTCGATGAGTTCATGCTCGCCCGCAAGACCGCACCCGTGTTCTGGGTGGATCAGGCCCCGGAGGCCTGCGCGGGCTTCGACGACGGTGGCTTCTGGGCCGTCTCGCGGCACGCCGACATCTCGGCGATCTCCAAGGACAGCAAGAACTTCTCCGCCGCCGAGAACGGTGTGATCATCCGGTTCGCCTCGGACATGACCCGCGACCAGGTCGAGCTGCAGGGGGTCATGCTGGTCAACAAGGACGCCCCCGACCACACCAAGATGCGCCAGATCATCAGTCGTGGGTTCACCCCCCGGGCGATCGGCAAGCTGCACGACATCCTGGTCGAGCGTGCCGACAAGATCGTCACCGATGCGCTGGCGAAGGGCTCCGGTGACTTCGTCGAGGACATCGCCGCCGAACTGCCGCTGCAGGCGATCGCGGACCTGCTCGGGGTGCCGCAGGAGGACCGCTCCAAGCTCTTCAGCTGGTCCAACCAGATGCTCTCCTACGACGACCCGGACGTCGAGGGTGACTCGGCGATCGCGGCGGCGGAGATCCTCGGGTACTCGATGATGCTCGCCGACGAGCGTCGAAAGGAGCCCAAGGACGACATCATCACGAAGTTGATCTCGGAGAGCGACGACGGCTACGGGACGCTGAGTGACGATGAGTTCGGCTTCTTCGTCATCCTGCTCGCGGTGGCCGGCAACGAGACCACGCGTAACGCGATCACCCACGGGATGATGGCGTTCTTCAACGACCCCGACCAGTGGGAGCTGTGGAAGAACGAGCGTCCCTCCACGATGGTCGATGAGGCCATCCGCTGGGCGACCCCGGTCTCCTCCTTCCAGCGCACCGCCCTCAACGACGTCGAGGTAGGTGGCCAGTTGGTCAAGAAGGGCCAACGGGTCGGCATCTTCTACGCCTCGGGCAACCATGACGAAGAGGTCTTCGAGGACTCGATGACCTTCGACATCAAGCGGGACCCCAACCCGCACCTGGCCTTCGGTGGTCACGGAGCGCACTACTGCATCGGTGCGAACCTGGCCCGCCTCGAGGTAGAGATCATGTTCAACGCGATCGCGGACAAGCTGCCCGGTATCGCCCCGAACGGCGACCACAAGCGCCTGCGCAGCGCCTGGATCAACGGCATCAAGGAACTCCCGGTCAAGTACGCCTGATCGAGCCTCCGGGTCGCCGCCTCCTCTGGAAAATTTCAGGGGACGCGGCGACCTCGTCGCATCCGGGCCTGTTTGTCCGCTCCCCGACGGCCTGCCTACGGTGGCAGTAACCAGACACGATGAATCGGTCCAGATGAATTGGTCCAGGGGAGAAATATGAAGCACGCGAGCATCAGGCGACACCTGGCCGCGTCGGTGACGGCGTTGGCCCTGATCGGACTCGCTACCGGGTGCGGCGATGATGACGACGCCGGTCGTACCCCGGTCGGGAACGCCAGCATCGGATCCGACGGGCCCAGCACGGCGCCCTCACCTTCGGGAGCGCCGTCCTCGGCCTCCGGAACGGTGGACACCACGGCGGGAGTGCTGGCCGCGGTGGCTGCTGCGGAAGCTGTGGCTCCGGGCGGCCGGGTGGTCAAGGTCGACAGCGACTCCGATGACGTACCGCGACCCCTGTGGGAGGTGGTGGTCGTCGACAAGGCCGGCAACGGGACGGAATACCGCTTCGCGCAGGCCGACCTCGCCGCGATCGATCAGAAGCCGGAGAAGCTCGACCAGGAGGAGCGGGTCGCCTCGACGGTGGACGTGCGGGAGGCGATCGACATCGCCCTGGGCGAGGTGCCCGGCGAGGTCCGCTCTCTGGAGTTGGATGAGAACGACGGCACCGTCGTCTGGGAGGTCAGCATCCTCGATCGGTCCGGTGTCGAGATGAAGGTGGACGTCGATGCCGACTCGGGCGTCGTGGTGCGCAGCAGCCGCGACGACTGATCCGAGTGATCGACTCCGGGTCAGTCCCGTGCGGTGAGCACGATCGGCCCGTCGGCGGTGATGGCGATGGTGTGCTCGGCGTGCGCGCCTCGGGAACCGTCGGCGCTGCGTAGCGTCCAGCCGTCGGGGTCGGTGAAGATCTCATCGGTGCTCTGCAGAAACCATGGCTCGATGGCGATCACTAGGCCCGGCTGGAGCTTGAATCCCCGACCCGGTCGACCGTCGTTGGGAATGTGCGGGTCGCCATGCATCTCCCGGCCCACTCCGTGCCCACCGAACTGCAGGTTGATCTTGCGGCCCTCAGCGCGGGCCACCTCGCCGATGGCGTGACCGATGTCACCCACCCGGTTGCCGTTCTGAGCCGCCGCGATCCCGGCCTCCAGGGCCTTCTCCGCGGTGGCGATCAGGGCCAGATCCTCGGCCCGTGCGGTGCCGACGACGACGCTGGTGGCCGAGTCGGCCACCCAGCCGTCCACGCTGCAGGCGAAGTCGACGCTGAGCAGATCGCCGTCGGCGAGCCGGTAGTCGTGCGGAAGCCCATGCAGTACGGCGTCGTTGACCGACGTGCAGAGCACCTTGCCGAAGGGAGACGCCCCGAACGAGGGGTGGTAGTCCACGTAGCAGCTGGTGGCACCGCGCGCGGCGATCATCTTGCGCGCCAGCTCGTCCAACTCCAGCAGGTTGACGCCGACGGCGGCCTTGGCCCGCAGGGCGGTCAGCACCTCGGCCACGAAACGGCCGGCAGGCCTCATCTGCTCGATCTCGGCGGGGGAACGCAGTTCAATCATGGAAGCAGCCTATTCCGGCTCCCTGCTGTCGTAGTGAGCCGGGAGGTGGGCAGAGTCAGACCCCGGGGTCGGCCTCCTCGCGCAGGATGCGTCGCGCCAGCGGGGCGGGGGTCAGCCGCAGTACCCGGTCCAGGAGTCGGGAGAGTCGGCCCAGGCCGCGCATCGGGTCACCGGCGGGAGCGCCGGGCAGGGCGCCGACGGTGATCATACCGATGAAGGCGGTCGAGAGCGTGCGTGTGGCGGCCTCCAGGTCCAGAGCCTCCGCAAGGCGGTGGGAACTCATGATCCGAGCCAGGGCGGCACCGATCTCGCGGTGCCACACGTCCAGGTTCTGGGCCACCGACTGCGCCATCTGGGGGTCCACGTGTGCCGAGGCGATCAGCTGGCTGAGTATCACGGCGGACCCGTCCGCCGTGCTGCGTTCGGCCAGGGCGGTCCCGATCCGGTGCAGGTCCGCGAACGAGGTGGCTCGGGCCAGGTCGTCGGCACAGGACTGCACGAGCGCTCGGGTGGCGCGTGCATAGGCCTCGCGGAGCAACCCCGGGACCCCGTCGAAGTGGTAGTAGACCAGCGCCTGGTTGGCGCCGGCTTCGCCCGCGATCCCGCGCGCGGTGAGCGCCTTGACTCCCTGGGTCGCGGTAAGCCTGACCGCGGCGTCCATCAGGGCGGTACGGGTGTCCTCGCTGCTCATCGTGCTCCTTCCGGACGATGCTCGATGCTCTGGTGCCGACCGCATTGCAGGTCGCGTGGGCCGAGCCCGCATGCGTCCGCCACCAGTTGTACGACATGGACGAAGCCGGGCAGACGCAGCGTCCAACCCCACCACGCGGCCGACAGGTTCACGTGCTCCAGGGCCCGCGCCCAGGCGGCGACTCCGCGATCCGCGTGGCCGGGAATGCTCCAGCGCATGCGGGTGATCCGGAAGTCCGCCTGCTCGGCATCGCGGCGGGTCAGGCCTCGGGGCGCCATCCGGTCCAGCTGGTCGCCGGTCGCGCGGCACAGCGAGCACGAGGCGGAGACCCACAGGGTGGCAGGCTCCGTGATGTGCGGGCGCCACCGTGGCCACCAACCGCGGACCTGGGCGCGCCAGTTCGCGTACTCCGGCCAGCGGGCACCCGCGACGTGTCGTTCGTGTAGCTCGGCGGTCCCGGCACTGAACGCGACACCGAGCCCGGCGGCTAGTAGCAGGGTCGGAGAACCGGCGGCCAGGGCCAGCACCAGGAGTATGCCCACCATGCCCACCTGCATCGGGTTGGCCAGGTAGGCGTAGGGACCGGTGGTGACCAGCCGCTCGGGCGGATCCCACGGATACGGAGTGCCGCCGCCGACCCGCGCCAGTTCGGCCACCGCTGCCAGCGCCGGAACGGCGACCAGAGTCAGCAGCGCGACCAGCGCTGCGCGCACAGGCAGTGGGTGATCGACCAGGTCGGCCCAGGTCAGGTCGTCGTGGGCCAGGCTCGCGCTGCCCACGCCCCAGATGCCCGCCGTGCCGAAGACGAGTCCCTGGGTGGCTACCCGGAACCAGAGCCAGCGACCACGGCGGGTGGCCTCCAGCAGCAGCAGGGTCGGCGCCGCGACCAGACCCAGGAGTGCCGCTTCGCCCCACCACCAGTCGGGGGTCAGCTGCAGGAAGGGAGCGAGTGCGGGCATGGTCACGACGTCGAACCAGACCAACGCCATGAACCACAGCCAGCACGGAGCCGGGGCCAGGGCGGGTAGGGCTCCCCAGAGCAGGCCCCAACCCAGCAGCGCCTCGACGGGCAGCCCCGCGATCGTGGCCGGTGCCGGGGCGAACTCCCACAGGCCGGCGGGGAGTAGTAGGTGTGTCACCAGGACGCCCACGGTGCTCACGACGAACCCCAGCAGTGCCAGGGGCGCGTCGCGCCGTAGCCGCGCCGGGTCCCGCACGAGCATGCTCCCTGCCACTGCGCTCACGGCGGTCAGCGGTACGGCGAGCACCAGGTTGCGGAGCAGATCGGCGCCCACGGTCAGTCCAGGGCCGCGAGGAAGGTATCGGCCCCGGCGTTCATGAAGACCTCGCTGACGGGGCCGAACCAGAAGGCGGGGTCGAGGTGTCGGCGGTAGTCGATCGTCAGCGTGGCCAGGCAGCCCTCGGGGGTGCCCCGCCACGAGATATGACCGGCTCTGAGGGTGACCCACCGACTGGTCCGGGCGGTGTCGTCCGTGACCTCGAAGGCCAGCTGACCGCCGCCGGTGCCTAGATCGCGTTCCGCCATGGTGACGGTGCTCGTGATGACGCCGTCGGGCATGCTCAACCGCCACGTGCTGCCGGGGCGCAGTCCGTCGGGACTGGTGGCCGCCGAGGGCGTCGGATATTTCGCCAGCCGAAGCAGGATGCCGCGATCCTCGGGGCGGAAGCGGGGGCCCCGGTCCAGCGCGGCCTCGAAGGTGGCGCAGTCGGCGGCCACGATGCGTTGTGCCCTGGCGTCCTGCTCGGGGGAGACCCGCAGGCCGGGTACGGCGCCCTCCAGGGAGACGGCCATCAGGGCCAGCGCCGGGAGGGCCAGCAACCGGTGACCTCCGGGGTGATCGCGGGTCGCGGAGCGCGTGATCCACAGCACCAGACCCCCGAAGCCATACACGAGGGGTGAGGCGATCAGCACGCACAGCGCGCCCTCGTGCAGCAAGGCGGAGCAGAGGAGCAACACCACGGTGAGGGCCTGAAACAGCATCCCCCAGTCGTTACGCGTGGGGAGCAGGCCGATCATCAGAGCCAGCACGCACGGGAGCGCCACGAAGAGCAGGGCAGAGTCGAGTCGGTCGGTGGCGGCCGCCAGGCCGGTGCCCGCGACACCGAAGAGCACCACCATCACCCCGACGATCCAGCGTTGAGCGCGCGGGGGCGGCCGAGGGTCGTCCCTTCGGCTGGGGTCGCCCGAACCACTCAGGCCGGCGGTGAAGTAGCGATCGTCCATGTGTTGAGCATACGTTTAAAATGTTTGCTCAATCAATCTTTCGGTGAAATGGGGCCAGGCCCACCGGTCGAGCAGCGGTGCGCTGCTCGACCGGTGGGCCTGATCCGACAGGTCGAGTCCGGTCAGCCGGTCGGCTTCTCGGAGCCCACGACCCACATGGCGAAGAACTGCGACCCGCCGCCGTAGGCGTGGCCCAGGGCCTTGCGGGCTCCGTCGATCTGGTGCTCACCGGCCGCGCCGCGCACCTGGAGCGTCGCCTCGCCGAAGCGGAGCATGCCCGAGGCGCCGATCGGGTTGGAGGAGAGCACCCCGCCCGAGGCGTTGACCGGAATCCGTCCGGTCATGGCCGTCTCGCCGGACTCCGTGAGCTTCCAGCCGTCGCCCTCGGCGGCGAACCCGAGGTTCTCCATCCACATCGGTTCGAACCAGCTGAACGGCACGTAGATCTCGGCCGCGTCGATCTCGTCGATCGGCGAGGTGATCCCGGCCTGCTTCCACAGGTGGGCGGCGGCGTCCCGTCCCGCCTGCGGGTTGACCTGGTCACGACCGGAGGCCGTGGTCATCTCCGAACGCATCGACGTGGCATGGATCCAGGCGGGGTTCGGCGAGGACTTCGCGGTGTCCTCGTCCACGATCACCAGTGCGCACGCGCCGTCGGAGGACGGGCAGGTCTCGTCCATCCGAATCGGGTCCCAGAGCATCTGCGAGGCCAGCACGGACTCGACCGTGGTGCCCTCGTTGTGCAGGTGCGCGTAGGGGTTCTTCAGCGCGTTGTTGCGGTCTTTGGCGGCGACGATCGCACCGACGTGGGTCGGCGCGCCGGAGCGGCGGATGTAGGAGCGCACATGCGGCGCGAAGTAGCCGCCGGCACCGGCGTGTACCGGCATGATGAATGGCAGCGGCACCGAGAGCGCCCACATCGCGTTGGACTCCGACTGCTTCTCGAACGAGACCGTCAGTACCCGCTTGTGTACGCCGGACTGGACGAGCGAGGCCGCGACGATGGCCGTCGAGCCACCCACCGAACCGGCGGTGTGCACGCGCAGCAGCGGCTTACCGACCGCGCCGAGGGCCTCGGCCAGGTACAGCTCGGGCATCATGACGCCCTCGAACAGGTCGGGCGCCTTGCCCACCACGATCGCGTCGATGTCGTCGAAGGTCAGGTTCGCATCGAGTAGTGCCCGGTCGATCGCCTCCCGACACAGGCCCGCAATGGAGACGTCCTTGCGCTTGGCACGGTGATGGGTCTGGCCCATGCCCACCACGGCTGCGAGCTGCTTTCCCATCAGTTGGCTCCTTCGATGGTTGAGTCCATGACGCAGACGAGGTTCTGTTGCAGCGCGGGACCCGAGGTCGCGTGCGCCAACACCTTGTCGGCGGACCCGTCCCAGATCCGGCTGGCGGCCTCACCGATGCGATTGAGTCCGGCGGTGAACATCGGGTTCGAGGTCAACGCGCCACCCGACGGGTTGATCACGACGTCGTCGGCCAGGCCGAGCTCCCGGCGCAGGATCAGCTCCTGGTGGCTGAACGGCGCGTGCAGTTCGGCCACCTGCACACCGGTCAGGTCCAGCACGGCCGCGGCGGCCCGGGCCGAGGGGGACTCGGTCAGATCGCGCGAGCCCAGGTGCATCGAGTCGATGCGGTGCTCCAGGCCCCGGATCCATGCGGGCCGTCTACCGGTGTGGGAGGCCACGCGCTCGGCGGCGTCACCGGCAGCCATCACGATCGCGGAGGCCCCGTCGGTGACCGGCGCGATGTCGTGCTTGCGCAATGGGTGCGCGTACATCGGGCGCTCCAGCAGTTCCTCGGTCGACGAACCGCCCTTGCGGATCGAATGTTCGTTGCGCTCCGCGTCGGTGAGCGAGCGGTTCGCCACTTCGGCCATCTGCTGCTCGGTCCAGGCTCCGGAGTCGAGGCCGAGGCGGGCCTGCAGACCGGCTACGGAGACCGTGTCGGGCCACAGTGGGGTCATCGTGATCGGGTCGAACTGCAGCGCCATGGTGCGGCGCAGGGTGCCGGCCGAGCTCTTGCCGAAGCCATACACCAGCGCGGTGTCGATCTCGCCGGTCTGGATCTTGAGCCACGCCTCGTAGAGCGCCCAGGCGGCGTCCATTTCGACGTGGGACTCGTTGACCGGCGGTACCGTGCCGATCGCATCTACCGACTGGACGAAGGAGAAGGATCGACCGGCCAGGTAGTCCGACGATCCCGAGCACCAGAAGCCGATGTCGGTCTTGTCGAGCCCGGTGCCGGCGTACAGCTCGGCGAAGATCGGGACCAGCACCTCCACCATGGTGGGGGAGCCGTCGAAGGCTGAGGTCTGTCGCTGGGCGAACCCGACGACTGCAACGTCACGCATGAACTCCACTCCTTTCAGAGGTGCATCTTGTAGGTGTCGTACGCGGCGTCCGGCTCGTCGACTGGACGGAAGTGTGAGATGTTCTCGACCGAGGTGCCCCACTCCTCGCGGGGCTTCCAGACGGCCTCCACGCGCATGCCCATCCGGATCTCCTCGGCGGGAATGTCGAGGATCAGGTGTTGCAGCGCGATGTCGGCGCCGTCCAGCAGCACGTAGGCCGACACGTACGGGGGCTTGATCTTCTGGCCCAGGTACGGAACGTTCACGACACAGAACGTGGTCACGGTGCCGGTATGCGACAGCTCGACCTCGTCGTGGGTGGGTACCCCGCAGGTCGGGCAGGCACCGCGCGGTGGCACGTAGACCTTCGAGCAGGAGGGGCAGCGTTGGCCCAGGATCCGGCCGTCGGCCAATCCACGGAAGAAGGCGGACTCCTCGGGCGAAGCGGCGTACTCATAGTCCACCGCCACCGGGGTCAGTAGCCCGGTCACCGGATCGTCGCTGGTCTCCAGCGGACCGGGGTCGCGGGCGATCGCCGCGTCGCCGGCCGGCCGGAATCCGGCGATGTCGGTGATCGATCCGATGCGCTCCGAGGCCCACGCGACCTCTACTCGCATCCCGGTACTGACCTGCTCGGGCGAGGTCACATCCAGTGCGTGCAGCATCGGCTCGGTGGCTCCGTCGAGCCGGACCAATACCCAGGCGAAGGGGCGGTCGAAGGGCTGGCCCTCGACCGGATCCGGGCACCAGGACCAGGACTCGACGGTGCCGGTGGGTGCGACTCGGACGAAGTCCTCGGTGGCGGCCAGAGTGGCGGGATCGAACTCCGGTGGTGGAATGATCACCCGGCCGTCCGAGGTTCGTGCCGCCACCAAGATGCCGTCGCGTAGTCCGGTGAGAAAACGTCCGAGGACCGGACCGGTGGATCGGGTGTAGTCGAAACTCACCCGGACCGGGGCACTCAGGGTGCGGTTCGTAGGGGAGGTCATGGCTCAAAAGTGAAACATGTTCTAGTCTGATCGGCAACGCATCGAGCAAACTTTCTTTGCGGCCCGCCGGATGGCGGTGCCGGCCGCGGTGCGATGGCTCTGGAACTGCTCTGAATCAGGTGGTCAACGGTGAAACTGGGACTGCAACTCGGCTACTGGGGCGCCCAGCCCCCACAGGGCGTGGACGCTCTGGTGGCCGCGGCCGAGGAGGCCGGTTGGGATGCGATCTTCACCGCCGAGGCGTGGGGCTCCGATGCCTTCACCCCTCTGGCGTGGTGGGGGCGGGAGACCAGCCGGGTCAGGCTCGGGACCTCGATCGTGCAGATGTCGGGGCGCACCCCGACCTCGATCGCCATGCACGCACTCACCCTCGACCACCTCACCGGTGGCCGGATGATCCTGGGCATGGGCGTCAGCGGCCCACAGGTCGTGGAGGGCTGGTACGGAGTGCCGTTCAGCAAGCCGCTGGCCCGGACCCGGGAGGTGGTCTCGATCATCCGCCAGGTGCTGGCTCGCGAGGCGCCGGTGACCAATGCCGGGCCGCTGCATCCGTTGCCCTACCAGGGTCCCGGTGCGGTCGGCCTGGGCAAGCCGCTCAAGCCGATCGTGCACCCACTGCGTGCCGACCTGCCGATCTGGCTGGGTGCCGAGGGACCCAAGAACGTCGCCCAGACCGCCGAGATCGCCGACGGTTGGATCCCGATCTTCTACACTCCGCGCTCGGCCGGGATGTATCAGCCGTGGCTGGACGAGGGCTTCGCCCGGCCCGGTGCCCGGCGGACCCGGGAGACCTTCGAGATCGCCGCTACCTGCCACCTGCAGATCACCGGCGAGGACCCGGCCGAGAAGGCCGCCGTACTCGACGGACTGAAGCCGATCATCGCGCTCTACATGGGCGGGATGGGCGCCAAGGACGCGAACTTCCACAAGAACGTTTTCGAGCGGATGGGATACGGGGAGTTAGCCGCTCAGGTCCAGCAGCTGTTCCTGAGCGGGGAGAAGGAGAAGGCCACCGCGTTGATCCCCGACGAACTGGTGGACGACATGCACATCGTGGGCCCGTCCTCGTTCATCCGGGAACGAGCGGGCGAATGGGAGGAGACCGGCGTGACCACCCTGTTGTTGAGCTGCCGTACGGCCGACGAGGTACGCCAGATCGCGGAGGTATTGGGATGAGTGAGCGCACCACCGAACTGGCCGTAGACCTGCCCGGCAACGAATCGCTGCGCTGGGGCAGCCACAACGGACACCTGATGGTCTCGGCACTCAAACGGCACCGGGACCGACCGATCATCCATCTGGGCGAGGTCACCCTGACCGGGGGAGAGGTGTCGGCACGGATCAGCCAGTACATCCAGGCCTTCGAGTCGCTACAGGCCGGGACCGGGGTCTCGGGTGCGCTGCTGGCGCTGAACCGGCCCGAGGTGCTGTTCATCCTCGGCTCAGGCCAGACCCAGGGCTTCCGCCGGGTCTCGCTGCACCCGCTCGGGTCGGCCGACGATCACGCCTACGTGATCAACGACGCCGAGATCACCATGCTGGTGGTGGACCCGTACTTCGCCGACCGGGCGGTGGAACTTCTGGACAAGTGCCCGGGACTGACCCAGGTACTCACGATCGGCCCGGTACCGCCGGCACTCGAGGGGCGCGCTACCGACCTGGTGGCCGCCGCGGCCGAGTTCGCGCCCGAACCGCTGACGGCCCGTCTGCTGCCGCCGGACCACATCGTGTCGCTGGCCTACACCGGCGGCACCACCGGTAAGCCCAAGGGGGTGGTCGGGCTGGCCCAGTCGATGAACACGATGACCAGTGTCCAGCTGTCCGAGTGGGAGTGGCCTCAGGAGCCCCGGTTCCTGATGTGCACCCCACTGTCGCATGCGGGCGCGGCCTTCTTCGTGCCGGTGGTGATCAAGGGCGGGACCCTGTTCGTCACCTCCAAGTTCGACCCGGCCGAGGTGCTGGCCGCCATCGAGGAGAAGCGGATCAACTCCCTGATGCTGGTACCGACCATGCTCTATGCGCTGATGGACCATCCGGACAGCCGGACCCGGGACCTGTCCAGCCTGGAGACGGTCTATTACGGTGCCTCGGCGATCAACCCGGTCCGGCTCAAGGAGGCGATCGAGCGGTTCGGCCCGATCTTCGCCCAGTACTACGGCCAGTCCGAGGCGCCGATGGCGATCACCTACTTCGCCAAGACCGACCATGTGGACGCCGACGGCAAGCCGATCGAGGAGCGACTGACCTCGTGTGGCCGTCCGGCGGCGCTGGTCCGGGCCGTGCTGCTCGATGATGACGGCAATCAGGTGCCGACCGGTGAGCCGGGGGAGATCTGTGTGGCCGGACCCTTGGTCTCCGGTGGCTACTGGGGCCTGCCCGAGCAGACCGCCGAGACCTGGCGGGACGGCTGGATGCGGACCGGGGATGTGGCCCGCGAGGATGCCGACGGCTTCTGGTACATCGTGGACCGGACCAAGGACATGATCGTCACCGGCGGGTTCAACGTCTTCCCCCGCGAGGTCGAGGACATCGTGGCCGAGCACCCCGCGGTGGCCCAGGTGAGCGTGATCGGTACCCCGCACGAGAAGTTCGGCGAGGCGGTGACCGCGATCGTGGTGTTGCGGCAGGGGCAGGAACTCAGCGACCAGGTGATCGCCGAGATCCAGGCGATGGTCAAGGAGCGCAAGGGGTCGGTTCAGGTCCCCAAGCAGGTACTGGCCCTCGACGCCCTGCCGCTGACCGGTCTCGGCAAGCCGGACAAGAAGGCGCTTCGCGCGCAGTTCTGGACCGGCGACCGCGCGATCGGCTGACCCAGTTCCCCGCTGATGAGGCACTTTCCTGCCTCATCAGCGGGGGGTGAGGGGGCAGGAAAGAGCCCCATCAGCGGAGGAGGGAGCCGGTTCAGCGGGCGATCTTCTTCGTCTTCGCGCTGGTCAGCTTGAGCGCCTGAAAGTGGGTTCGGGTGACGATCACCCGCACCTGAATCCTCTTGCCCCGGTCCTTGCGGGTGAGCTTGTACGTGGCCTTCTTGGCCCCGGAGATCACCTTGCCGTTGCGTAGCCAGCGGTACTTCACCGTGACAGGACGCGGTGAGAGGCTCCGGACCTTGGCCTTCAACTTCTTGCCGACCTTGGTCTTGCCCTTGAGGCCGGGCTTGGCGCCGGAGAGCCGGCCCGTCACGGGCGCGGTGGCGAGGCTCGTGACGGTGGCGGTGGACCCCTCGAAGGTCCCGGTGACGCGCACCTGCAGCCGCTTGCCGGCCAAGGTATTGGTGACGCCCAGGGCGGTGCCCGAGGCGCCGGCGATCGGGATGCCGTCGGCCAGCCACTGGCGGCTCAGCCTGACCCCCTCGGGTCCCCAGCCGTTGGTCCTCACGGTCAGGGTCCGACCGGCCACGGCTGCTCCGGCGATGGTGACGGTGCCCGGGGTCAGCGGATCCGGGGTCACTGGGCCCGGAACCACCGCGGTGGTGGCTACCGACTCGCGGACGACAGTGGAGTACCCGGCCTTGGTGCCGGTGGCGCGAAGGCTGATCCGGCGGTGGAGCTGGGCGTCGGTCAGGGTCAGCGTAGCCCCCGTGGCCTCGGCGATCGGGGCGTCGTCGGCCAGCCACTGAAGGGCCACGTCGACTCCCGCCGGACCCCATTCCCCGACACCTGCGGTGAGCGTCTGGCCTACCTCCGTGGTGCCCGAGATGGTGGGACGTACCGGGGTGACGGGCGGGTCACCGGCGCCGACCGGTCCGCGGTCCAGGTTCGCGTAGGCGTCGACGTCGCCACCACCGGGGTGGGAACCGGTGACACGGACACTGAACTGTGCCTGTGCGCCCGAGGCGACCCCCGGAAGGTGGCTGCCGAGAGTGAGCTCCCGGTCGGTGGCTCCCGGGATCTCGAAGCCGGAGTTGGTCCACTGGTACCGGAAGGCGGTGCCGCCCGGCCAGGTCTCGGGTGCGGGGTCCGCACTCAGGGTCTGGCCGATCGACACGGTACCGCTGATCCGCGGGATGCCCGGGGCCGGCGGTTGAGCGGTCAGCCGGACGGTGTGGTGCTGGACCGTCGGCATGTCGGGGTCGAGCGTGACGGTGCCGGACTGGTCGAAGGCGTGCACCGGGGTCTGGTCTCCGGAGCCGGCCCACCACTGTGCCTGGTCGGTTCCGGGCTGTCGGAAGCCGATGCGGGTCGGGCGTAGCGCGCTGACCACGTAGCGACCCTGCGAGTCGGTGGTGTGCGGGCCCGACTGCGGAGGGGCCCAGCCGGTGCCCTGCTCGAAGACGCCCTCGGCGTGCTTGACCCGTAGCGTCACGTTCTCGTCGTCAGGGCTTTCCGGGCTGAGTGCGGAGCCATCGGCGGTGAGCACCGTGAAGATGGCCACCGGGGCACGCTTCAAGCTCACGTCCCGGACCAGGGCTGTCCCTCCGCCCAGGGTCACCGTTTGGGACTGCGAGGCGTAGTACCGCTCGGTCGCCAGGTCCTGCGGACCGTAGACCCAGAGTCGATACTCACCGGCCGGAAGGTCGGTGAACTGATAGCTGCCTTGGGCGTCTACCGAGGCGCTCTGCTGTTCTTCTTGATCGGTGGTGGACATGAGGTGCAGGCTGACGTCCGCCGGATCGGCGAAGGGCTGGCCGGTGCCGGCATCGGTCACGATGCCGGTCAGCACCACGGTGGCCGCGTTGGCCGGCGCGGTGACCAGCAGAGTGCCGACCAGCAGGATCAGGGAAGCGGCCCAGGGCAGGGCAAATGACGATACGCGTGGCACAGGTGTTCCTCCGAGATGTGAAAGCGATCTGTGATCAGCGTAGACGGCACCCGAAAGACACCCGAATCTGGGCTGATGAGGCAGTTGAGTGCCTCATCAGCGGGGAACGGGAGGGAAATCAGACCAGGCCGTGCTGATGAGCGAAGACCACCACCTGGACCCGGTCGCGCAGCCCGAGCTTGCGCAGGATCGCTCCCACATGGGTCTTCACCGTGGACTCTCCGGAGAAGGTGAGGGCGGCGATCTCGGCGTTGGACAGGCCACGGGCCACGGCGGTGAACACCTCCCGCTCCTTGTCGGTGAGGTCACCGAATGCGCCGGGGACGGCGGGTCGGGCCGAGAACTGTCCACTCATCAGGGTGGCCAGATCCTCGGGCGCCAGCACCGCATGTCCGGTGTGCACGGTGCGGATCGCGTCGGCCAGCAGGCTCGGCGTGGTGCCCTTGAGCAGGAAGCCGCTGGCGCCGTAGCGGATCGCGGTGGCGGCCCGATCGTCCAGGTTGAAGGTCGTCAGGACCACCACCCGGACGGGCCGATCGCGGGCCGCGACCCGCTCGGATGTGAAGATCTGCCGGGTCGCCTCGACCCCGTCCATCTCGGGCATCCGGATGTCCATCAGCACCACGTCGGGTTCCAGGTCGGTCACGGCCTGAACCGCGTCGAGGCCGTTGCCGACCGATCCGACCACGGACATTCCGGGCTGGGCGTTCACGATCACCCGGACGCCCTCACGGAACAGATCCTGGTCATCGACCAGAAGCACCCGGATCGGCTCCGCTGTGCTCGGAACCGGGTGATCGGGCTGGTTCATCGGGTTACCTCGTGTCGTCCGGAGAGGGGGAGCCAGGCGGTGGCGGTGTAGGTGGCGGGATCGAAGCGCTGGCGGCAGTCGAGCCGGCCGCCTACGGCCTCCAGCCGTCGCCGCATCCCCGAGACCCCGTGTCCGGCCGGCTCCCTGGCGGGGGAGTAGCCGTCGGGTCCCAGAATCAGTGGCTGGGTCTCGTCAGATCCCGCGATCGCGTCGGGCGGCGTGCCGCTGACGGCGTTGGTCACCTCGAGTCGCAGTTCGCCTGCCCAGTGCCGCTCGATCTGGATCGCCCCGCCCGGAGCGCCGTGCCGTACCGCGTTGGTCAGCATCTCCTGCAGTACCCGATGAGCGACGGGTGCCCGGTCGGGGGGCAGCGGTCGCGCTGCCCCGACATCGACCAGGGTGACCTCACGACCGCTGGCTCGGACTCCCTGCAACAGCGTGTGCAGGTCCTCTTCGGCGGGAATGATCGGCTGGGAGCCGGTGGCGTGCAGCACATTGCGGATGTCGGTGAGCGAGGCACGAGCGGTATCCACGATGGTGGACAGGGTTCGATGCAAGGCATCGGGCTCCTGCTGGAACTGAGCGGCCTCGGCCTGAGCCAGGATCACGGTCAGCGAGTGACCGACCACGTCGTGCACATCCCGCGCCAACTGGGCCTGCCCCTCTTGCAGCCGGGCCACCTCGTCGGCGGCGTCGCGCGCCGTCTCGGCGGCCTGACGCTCGACCTGGGCCTGGGCCCGGGCGCCCTCGGCCAGAACCGCCGAACGCCGAGAGTCCTCGGAACGACGCGCCAGCCGGACCGCCAGCCCCAGCAACCAGGGCACGGTCAGCAGCAGCAGTCCGGTCACGCCCACCACCAGGCCCGGGCCCCATGGTGAGCTGCGAGCGCTCTCGGCGGCATCGCGCAGGCCCCAGTCCGAGAGGAATTCATCGACCAGCCAGGGCCGGGTGTTGACCAGATCCAGCAGCAGCTTGGCGATCAGCCCCGCCGCGAGTGGGATCGACAGCAGACTGGCGCCCAGGGTCCCGCGTGAACCCCAGGCCGCGCACGCGAATCCGACGTAGAGAACACCCAACTCGGGAAGGATGAAGGGCAGACCGCCGGCCAGGTGGAAGAGCAGCAGGAACCACAGTGCCCCGAGAGCCACCGAGGGCAGCCAGCGGGCACAGCCGACCGCGACGACGACCAGCAGGCAGAGCGCCACCACGTCGGCGTCGAATCCACGTACCGTCACACAGGCGAGCACCGCGTATCCCAACGCAGCGATCGCCAGGATCAGCCCGGGCAGGACGCGTTTCAGCACCTGGGAACCTTCTCACGGATGCCTGGTGTCTCGACGCGTTGCCGGGACCGGAGGAACCGAGCCAGGGGCCGCTCCACGAGTCGCCAGCTCAGCGCCGCACACAGCACGGTGAGTACGGCGGCCACCCACGGTCCGAAAGGCTGCCACGGCCGGAGCCACAGGGTCAGCGGGTAGTTCCACAGGTAGGCGGCGTAACTGACCGTGCCCAGTGCCACCAGTCCGGTACTCCAGGCTCCCAGCCGTGGGTCTCGTCGAGCGGCCAGCATCAGGGTGGCTGTGGCCGCGGCCACCAGGGCACCGACCAGCGGATAGGTCCAGACGTGGCCGCGCACCGGTAGCAGCGTCAATCCGATCAGCACCACCCCGGCCCCGGCGCACACCGCAACCGGGATCCGTGGCAGGCGCGGCGCCATCAGCCGGGCGGCGCCGCCGATCACGAAGCACAGCGCCCAACTGGTGGGGAGAGCGTAGGCGTTGTCGGGGACCGCCCGCAGCCACCAGGTCGTGGCCAGCATGGCGAGCACCGCGACGACTCCGGCGATCGCCACATACCGGCCCAGCCGTCCCCGCTTCCAACCGAGCACCAGCAGGCCCGGCCAGAGCAGGTAGAACTGCTCCTCTCCGGCCAGCGTCCACAGGTGGAAGGACGCGTCACTGGTGGTCGGATGGAACGGCAGGTTGGCGGTCCAGGTCAGGGCCACCAGCCAGGTGGCGGGCAACAGCGCACGATCCTGCAACGGGTCCAGGAGCAGAGTGACCAAGGTGAACCCGACCAGCATCAGGAGCAGCGCCGGCACCAGTCGGACGGCGCGGCGCAGGTAGAACCGACGCAGCCGGATGGGGCCGGGGCGCGCCAGCTCGTCGAGCAGCACTCCGGTGATCAGGTACCCCGAGAGCGAGAAGAACATCACCACCCCGACCACGCCGCCACCGGGGAACGCTTCAGGTGCGGCATGCCGGAGCATGACCAGTGCCACGGCCACCCCACGCAGGGCGTCGATCGCGCGGATGCGGCCGGCGCTCACCACACCGCCCCGGCGGGAGCCGGTGCTGTCCGAAGCGCGGCGTGCACCAGTTCGCCCAGTAGATCGGGATAGTCGACCCCGCTGGCCCCGAACATCCTCGGTACCTGGGACTGCGCGGTCATGCCGGGGATGGTGTTGACCTCATTGAGCACCCAGCCTTCGCGGGTCAGGAAGAAATCGACCCGGGCCACTCCGGCGCAGCCCAGCGCGGTGAAGACCCGCCGGGCGGCCTCCTCGAGGCCGGCGAGCTCGCCTACGCCCAACGGGGCTGGGATGACGAATTGGGCCGAGCCGTCGTACTTGGCCTCGTAGTCGAAGAATCCGGCGGTCCGGATCTCCAGGGGCGCGGAGACCAGGAGGCTTCCGTCGCCACGACGCAGCACGGCGAGGTCGATCTCACGGCCCTGCAGCACCTCCTCGACCAGAATCCGATCGTCGTGCCCGAATGCATCGTGCAGAGCGGTCTGGAACCGAGCGGGATCGCGCACCAGATGCACGCCTTGGCTGGATCCGGCCGCGACCGGCTTCACCACACACGGGCCCCGCCATACCGGAAGAGAGTCCGCTCCCAGCAACTCACCGCGGGCCACGCGGACCCCTACCGCCTGGGCCACCAGCTTGGTGGCCCACTTGTCCATCGCCAGAGCCCCGGCCCCGACCCCGGAGCCCACGCACGGCAGCCGGAGCATCTCGGCGAATCCGGCGAGGGTGCCGTCCTCACCATGGGGCCCGTGCACCATCGGGAACAACACATCGCAGCCGGTCAGGATCCGAACCGCATCCGCGACCTCGAGCCGGACACCACCCGGCAGGCACCAGCGTCCGCCGCGGTCCAGATCGAGACGCTCGACCTGGAACCCGGCCTCGATCAGTACCTCCTCCACCGAGTCGGCCGATGCCATCGAGACCTCGTGCTCGCTGTTGGCCCCGCCGCCGACGAGGGCCACCCGGATGCCACCCACGGACTGCGCCGCCTCACTGGCCCGTAGACGCCCGTTCATGCCGCGCACCTGGCCAGGTCGAAGGCCTGGACGGCGCGCCGGGGGACCCGGCTGCCGATCCCGGTCAGCACCTCGTGCTCGATGGTCCCGGCCCACTCCGCCCAGTCGCTGACTGTGGGCTCGCCATCGGGGCCCGGCCCGAAGATCGTCACCGGGGTGCCTACCGGCACCGGGCGGTCGCCGAGGTCGACCACCACCTGATCCATCGAGAAGGTGCCGAGCAGTCGACGACGCTCCCCGGCGACCAGGACACTGGCGTGCCCGGAGGCCGCCCGGGGAAGACCATCGGCGTAGCCCAGAGGGACCAGACCCAGGTAGCCGGGGCGGTCCACTCGGGTACCGGTGCCGTAGCCGACCAGATTCCCGGGCAGCGCGCGGCGGACCTGAATGATGGGAGCCTGCAGCCGGGCCACCGGATTCAGTCGCGCGACGGGGTCGATGCCGACCAGACCGGCACCGACCCGAACCGTGTCGTGACGGGTCCCCTCGGCATTCAGGCAGGCCTGGGTCGCGGCCAGGTGTACCTGTTCGGGGCGTAACCCCACTCGGTGCGCGGTGGCCAGGGCACGACGGAACCGTCGATTCGCCAGCTGATGGTCCAGTTCGACTGGGTCGGTACAGCCGAGATGGCCCATCACCCCGACCACCCGGATCGCCCCGGTGACATCGGCGGCCCGGGCCGCGCGGCACAGGGCGGTCCACTCGGTGGCCGGACAGCCGTCCCGGGACATCCCCGTGTCGACGAACAGGTGTACCCGGCGCGGACCGGACCCAGGGGCCGCCGACAGCGCGGCCAGGTGGGCCCGGGTCGGGAGCGCGATCTCGAGTGCGTCGGGGAGAGCGGTACGGAGCTCGTCCGGCTCGCTGAGCCAGCAGAGGACCGGGACCCCGTGCTCCACCAGGGAGAGCCCCTCGGTCAGCGTGGCCGCCCCCAGCATCGAGGCCCCACCGGTCAAGGCCGCCTCGGCCACGGTGCTCTGGCCCATCCCGAAACCGTCGGCCTTGACCACGGCGATCAACCGCTGCTCGCCACGGAGCAGACGGGCGTTGGCGGCGATGGCCGAGATCGAGACACTCAGCTCGGGTCCGCTCATGCCGCGATCACCGCGGCCGGTAGCTGTACGGGCGCGTGCAGCGCAGCGGGTGCTCCGCTGAGCAGAGCCCAGTAGCGGTCACCCCAACTCCAGTGCCACCACTCGGTGGGGTAGTTGATCAGGCCGACCCCCGTCAGTACCTGCGACAGGAGGGCACGGTTCCGCCGCGCGTCGGTGGAGATGTCGGGGGAGTCGCTGAAGCACCGACCTCCGCTGGCCTCGGGGGTCGCATCGATCTCGGTACCCAGGTCCAGGGGAGCGCCGTCGCCGTCGACCAGCGTCAGATCGACCGCCGAGCCCGAGACATGCGGGGCGACTCGGACCGGTGAGACGAATCTGCTGACCAGGCGCTGCAGTTCGTCGGGTCCGATGCCGGGCCGGGAGGTGCAGACCTGGGCCGAGTATCGAGCGATGATCCGCTGTTGATCGCCCACCGATCGATGCCCCTCGACCACGCGGAGGGCGATGCGATCGGGGAGCATGGCATCGGCCAGGAGCAGCCGGGCGGCGACACCGGTCCGGACCAGGCACCTGGTGGGTGCGAGCGTCTCGGGGAGCGCCACCATGGGTTCTCCGGACTCCTCGACCGGTACGGCCGAGACCCGGGGGTCACTGAGCAGGATCGTCATGCCGTCGATCCTGCTGGGATCGGACGCCGGAGTCCTCCACCCTAGGTACCGGACCACGAGCCGATGGGACGAGAGACCCCGACACGCGGCTTCGCCCCGGGTGGGACTCAGGCCGGGGGAGCGGCGGGGGGAATCGTCCCGAAGTCGACCACCGGTACTTCGGCCACGGCCGGGTCACGCAACTGGAACAGCTCCCGCAACGGAAAGCCGAAGAGCCCCGCCACGATATTGGAGGGGACCGAGGAGACCCGGGTGTTGTAGGCGGCGACGTTGTTGTTGTAGAACCGACGCGACGAGGCGATCCGATCCTCGGTGCCGGCCAACTCCTGCTGGAGTTGCAGGAAATTCTGGCTCGCCTTCAGATCGGGGTAGGCCTCGGCCCGGGCCACCAGCTTGGTCAGTACCTCGGTGATGCCGTTCTCGGCGTCGCTGCGCTCCCCGGGGCCTTTGCCCTCCAGGGGGATGGCGGCCTCGCGGGCGGCGGTCAGCGCGGTGAGGAGCTCCCGCTCATGGGCGGCATAGCCCTTGACGGTCGAGATCAGATTCGGGATCAGGTCGTGGCGTCGGGTCAGTTCGACGTCGACGCCGGCCCAGGCCGAGTCGATCAGATTGCGCTGTGCGACGAACCGGTTGTAGCTGATGGCCAGCCACAGCAGCGGCAGTCCGATCACGACGAGGACTATCAGGACGATGACGAGTGTCGGGCTCACGGGGTCACCTTAGGGCCTGTCCGGCCCGGGCCGGCCGGGGTCGAGCACGCCGAACCGCTCCCAGACGTAGCCGGGCACCCGGTCCAGCACCCCGTCGCAGAATGCCAGCTTGCGGTCGATCTCGGCCACGTCGTGTCGGCCGGTGGAGACCACCAGCAGCGCCTGGTTGCGAAACCGCCAGGCGATCTTGGGGTGCTGCATCAGGAATTCCATCGTCTGCTGGTGCAGCACGTCGTTGGCGAAGCGTCGGTCGGCGCTGGTGACTCGGAAGGTCCGATTGAACTCCTCCCACTCGAAGTCGATGTCCTGGTTCGTCACCGCGTCGATCAGTCGGGAGAAGAACCCCTCCGGACCTACCTGGAGTACCGGGAACGGAGCGGCGGTCTCGACGGCGACCACGGAGTAGCGGTAGGTGGTCGAGGAGCTCTTGCCATCGCTGTCGGTGTGGGTCTCGGTGTATTGGTAGTCGAAGGCCGTGAAGGGGCGCGAGTCATGGACCCCGGTCAGCACGTTGTCGCACCGGCGGGAACGGCCGTGACCGAAGGGCGCACCTTCGAAGCGGGTCTGCCACCGGTCGTCGCGGGCGGTCCAGGTCCAGCCGCGCTCGGTCGCCAGCGCGCTGAGGGCCTCGCGGCGCTTCTTGGCGCTCAACCATGACCACCAGATCATCAGCCCCAGAAACAACAGGACCCCGGCGACCACCAAGCCGATCAGTGCGCCGCCCATCCGGGCCCCCTCCGGTCAGATATCGGACTGCTCACTGCTCGACGGGCCAGCCCCGCTGGATCCATTCGCCGGTGCCACCGGCCACGTTGACCGCCTCGAAACCCTGATTACGCAGGTAGTCGACGACCTGGCGTGAGCGTCCGCCCGCCTGGCAGATCACGAACAACGGCTTCTCCTGGTCCAGCTCCGCGAGCCGGGCAGGCACCTCGTTCATCGGGATGTGGTGCGCCCCGGGCACGTGACCGCTGGCGTACTCGGCGTCCTCGCGTACATCCAGCACCGGAACTCCAGCCGAGTGGCCGGCCGCGAATGTGTCCAGATCGACCTCGTCCGGGTTGGCCTGCTGCTCGGCGACCTGGCGCCGGACCTCGTCCATGTCGAGGGACTTCAACTGCCCGATGACCTGTTCCAGTGCGGCCGGGGGAAGGGCACCGGGCTGGGAGAAGACCAGCACATTCTCACGAAAGGCCATCAGGGTCGGGATCGAGGTGATCTGGGCCATCTGAGCCAACTGCTGCTCGGCCTCGGTGTCGACCTTGCCGAACACCACGTCGGGGTGCTGCTCGGAGGCGGCCTCGTAGACCGGGGCGAACTGGCGGCACGGGCCGCACCAGGAGGCCCAGAAGTCGACCAGCACGATGTTGTTGCCGGTGATGGTCTGCTCGAATGATGCGGCGGTGAGGTCCACGGTGCTCATGGCTTCACGCTACCGGGTGCGGTGCTGCGCACCGTCAGCGCGACTGGAACTTGGGGGCCCGCTTCTCCATGAAGGCCATCGGGCCCTCCTTGGCGTCCTCGCTGGCGAAGACCGCGGCACCGACCTTGGCGTCCTCGACCCAGCAGTCGTCCTCGTGCTTGCCCTCGGAGTCGCGGATCGTCTTCAGGATCGCCTGGACCGCCAACGGGCCGTTGGCGCAGATCAGATCGGCGATCTCGTGCGCCTTGGCGAGTGCCTGACCGTCGGGCACGACGTGACCGATCAATCCGATCTCCCTGGCCTCGGGAGCCTTGACGTGGCGGCCGGTGAGTAGCAGCTCGGCGGCGATGGTGGCCGGGATCTGGCGGGGGAGTCGGACCACGGATCCGCCCAGCGGGTAGAGCGACCAACGGGCCTCCGAGACCCCGAACTTGGCCGACTCGCCGGCGATCCGGATGTCGGTGGCGGTCAGGATCTCGGTTCCCCCGGCGATGGCCGGTCCCTCGACCGCCGCGATCAGCGGCTTGTTGAGCCGGTACCCCTTGAGCAGGGCCTTGATCACGCTGGGGTCGTACTCACCCGACTCGAACCGTTCGCCGGGGGGCGCCGAGTTCATCGCCTTGAGGTCGGCTCCGGCGCAGAAGTAGCCGCCGGCCCCGGTCAGGATCACCACTCGGATCGAGTCGTCGGTGTTCACCCGCTCCCAGGTCTGTTCCATGATCTGCAACATCTCGGTGGACAGGGCGTTGCGGGCCTCGGGCCGGTTCATGGTCACGACCAGTTTGTGCCCGTCTTGCTCGACGAGGCAGTGCGGAACATGAGTGTCAGTCATGGAGGTGACCCTAGACCAAAACGAGAACGTGTTCTAGTGGAATCGGACGTCCGCCGCCTCAGAGGATCGATTTCCCGAAACTTTTCACAAACTCTTGGTATGTGACACTGGTCATAAGCGAGAACCTGTTCTAGTCTGCGCCCGTGGCCCTGAATATTGCTGACCTCTTCGAACACGCCGTAGATGCTGCCTCCGACCTCCCTGCGCTCCAGGTGGACGACCGCAAGGTCACCCTGGGTGAGCTGGAGGGCGAGGCCAACAAGCTCGCCCACTACCTGCGCAGCTGCGGGATCGGCACCGGCGATCACGTCGGGATCTATGCCAAGAACAGCGTGGAGCATGTCATCGGCCTGCTGGCGGTGTACAAGCTCCGCGGCGTCACGATCAATGTGAACTATCGCTACGTAGAGTCCGAACTGGACTACATCTTCGACAATGCGGACCTGAAGGCGCTGATCTTCGAGCGCAGCTATGCGCCCCTGGTCGAGGCCTGCGCCCCGAAGCACGAGCAACTGACCACCTTCGTGGCGATCCCCGACCCGATGGACCCGCAGAACGACAGCGATCTGGCCTCCTTCGGTGGCGTCACGCTGGCGACGGCCATCGAGGGGCAGAGCGAGGCTCGTGACTTCGAGGAACGCTCCGGCGACGATGTGCACATCATCTACACCGGCGGCACCACCGGGTGGCCCAAGGGCGTGATGTGGCGCCATGAGGACTTCTGGCGGGTGCTGGGTGGCGGGGTGAACTTCTACACCGGAGATTTCTTGGAGGAGTACGACCAGTCCAAGATCGCGGCCGAGCGCAACCCGATGATCACCTTCCCGCTCAGCCCGATGATGCACGGTGGCGCCCAGTCGGCGATGTTGATGCATCTGTTCGCCGGGCACCTGACCATCCTCGAGCCGAAGTTCGACCCGGTGAAGACCTGGCAGATCATCGACCGGGAGAAGGTCCAGTTGATGTTCATGACCGGTGATGCGATGGCGCGCCCGCTGATCGAGGCCTACGAGGCCGGCGACTTCGACGGGTCCTCGCTGTTCGCGGTGGCCTCCTCCGCGGCGATCTTCAGTCCCGAGGTGAAGGAACGGTGGATGGCGGCACTGCCGAATGCGGTGTACACCGACTCGATCGGGTCCACCGAGACCGGCTTCCAGGGCACCGGCATCGAGCAGAAGGGCGAGTCTTCGGCCGAGGGTGTGGTGGTCTCCCCGGGCGTGGGCACCGTGATCCTGGGCGAGGACGACCGGCCGATCGACCTGTCCGATCCCGCCAATGTCGGCAAGATCGGTCGCACCGCCCGCAGCGGCTTCGCGCCGATCGGCTACTACAAGGATCCGGAGAAGACGGCCAAGACCTTCATCACGCTCGACGGGGTGCGCTACTCGGTGCCCGGCGACTTCGCCAAGGTGATGGGCGAGAGCCGGATCCAGCTGCTGGGTCGTGGTTCCAACTGCATCAACACCGGTGGTGAGAAGGTCTACCCCGAAGAGGTGGAGTCCGAGCTCAAGAAGCACCCGGCGGTCTACGACGCGCTGGTCGTGGGGGTGCCGGACGAGAAGTTCGGCCAGGCGGTGAGCGCGGTGATCCAGCTGCGCGAGGGCGAGCAGGCCACCTTGGAGGCGATCCGAGACGACCTGCGCGCCAGGCTCTCGGGCTACAAGCTGCCGCGTAGCGCCGTCTTCGTGGACGAGATCCCACGGCACGTCACCGGCAAGGCCAACTGCGTCAAGGCCCGTGAGGTCATCACCGCCGGTGCTGCGAATGGGGGCCACTGATGCGTACCGATATCTGTGACCTGTTCGGCATCGAGTATCCGATCTTCGCCTTCACCCCCTCGGAGCACATGGCGGCTGCGGTCTCTCGGGCCGGGGGACTGGGGGTGCTGGGCTGTGTCCGGTTCAACGAGGCCGAGGATCTCGACTCGACCCTGACCTGGCTGGACGACAACACCGACGGCAAGCCCTACGGCGTCGACGTGGTGATGCCGATGAAGGTGCCCACCGAGGGCAAGGCCGTCGATCTCGACGCGATGATCCCGCAGGAGCACAAGGACTTCGTGGAGTCCACCCTGACCCGGTTGGGCGTGCCGCCGCTGCCAGAGGGCGAAGGTCGTGAGGGCGTGCTCGGCTGGCTGCACTCGGTGGCTCGTTCACATGTCGACATCGCCCTGGCGCACCGTCCGGTGCTGATCGCCAACGCACTGGGCTCGCCGCCGGTCGACGTGATCGAGAAGGCGCACGCGCACGGGGTGAAGGTCGCCGCGCTGGCGGGGGCCGCCAAACACGCGTTGAGCCACGTGGCCAACGGGGTCGACATCATCGTGGCCCAGGGCTACGAGGCCGGCGGGCACACCGGTGAGATCGCTGGGATGGTGCTGATTCCCGAGATCGTGGACGCGGTCGGACCCGGGGTGCCGGTGCTCGGCGCCGGTGGGATCGGTTCGGGGCGACAGATGGCGGCCGCGCTGGCGTTGGGAGCCCAGGGCGCCTGGACCGGGTCCATCTGGCTGACCGTCTCGGAATACGACCTGTCCCATGGCACGGGCATCCGCGACGCCTTGCTACGGGCCGAGTCGACCGACACCGTCAGGTCCCGGGTCTACACCGGCAAGCCGGCCCGGCTGTTGAAGACCAAGTGGACCCAGGCCTGGGAGGAGGAGGACGCCCCGTCCCCGCTCCCGATGCCGTTGCAGAACCTGCTGGTGGCAGATGCGCACAACCGGATGAACTCTGGGGATGATCCCGACACGATCTCGATGCCGGTCGGCCAGATCGTCGGCCGGATGAACGAGGTCGAGCCGGTCGCGGTGGTGATCGAGCGCCTGGTCCGGGAGTTCGGCGAGGCCACCCGCCGACTGCAGACGATCGCCGACGCATGAGCAGCACGCGATGAGCGTTCTCGACGTCTCGACGTCGCAGCGGGTCAGGACGGTGGTGCTCAACCGTCCGGACGCACTGAACGCGTTCAACGAGGAGCTCTACGACGCCCTGGCCACCGAGCTGCTCGCGGCGGCCGCGGACGATGACGTGGCGGTACTGCTGCTGACCGGTGCCGGAAGGGCGTTCAGCGCCGGTACCGACCTGGTGGAGATGCACCGGATCGCCACGGATCCCGATTTCGTCCGCGGCGAGCACGGATTCATCGGTCTGCTCGACGCCCTGGTGGCATTCCCGAAGCCGCTGGTAGTCGCGGTGAACGGTCTCGGCCTGGGCATCGGGGCGACGATCCTCGGCTTCGCGGACCTGGCCTATATGTCGAGCACCGCGAAGCTGAAGTGTCCGTTCACCTCACTCGGGGTGGCCCCCGAGGCGGCCTCCTCCTTGCTGTTCCCGCAGTTGATCGGCCGGCAGCAGGCCGCCTGGATGCTGCTGTCGGCCGAGTGGGTCTCGGCCCAGCAGGCGCTCGAGATGGGTCTGGTCCTGGAACTGTGCGAGCCCGAGGCGTTGTTGACCCGGGCCCGATCGCAGGCCGAGGTACTGGCTCAACGCCCGATCTCGTCCCTGGTAGCGGTCAAGCGCACCATGGTCGAGCCGCATCGCGCTGCCATCGCCGATGCCCGTGAGCGTGAGAACGCGGCCTTCGCCGAACTGATGGGTGGCCCGGCCAACCTGGAGGCCCTTGCGGCCTTCGCGGAGGGCCGTGACCCGGACTTCACCGGCCTGCCCCCGGGCTGGTGAGTCCCCTTCCCCGCTGAGGAGGCACTTATCTGCCTCCTCAGCGGGAGGCCGGGGGAGAACAGGGTGCGTAGGAGGTGCCGCGTTCCGCACGGCACCAGGTGGCGGGCGCGGCTCCCTGCGCGGTGAGTTCACGCTTGAGCACCTTGTTGGTCGCAGTGCGCGGAATGCTTCCGTTCACCATCACGAAGCGTGGCCAGGCCTTGCCGGAGAGATCCGCCTGCCGGGCCAGGAACGCCTCGAAGTCCGCGCTCGTGATCATCGAGGTGGTCACGAGCGCGGCCATCACCTGATCTCCGACCCGATCGTCGGGCACAGCGTAAACAGCGGCCTCACTGATCGAGGGGTGCCGCATCAGGATCCGCTCGATCGGGGCGGCGGCCAGGTTCTCGCCGTCAACCCGGAGCCAGTCCGAGGTGCGTCCGGCGAAGTAGACCCATCCCTCGGCATCGCGGTAGGCGAGGTCGCCTGACCAGTACATCCCCCCACGCATCCGCTCGGCCTCGGCCGCGGGATCGTTGTAATAGCCGGAGAAGAATCCGGGGCCGGTGGTGTTCACCAGTTCTCCGGTGGCCTCGGTGACGTTCAGCAACTCGCCGTCCGCACCGAACAGGGCGACGGGCGTCTCCTGGCCGGTCTCGGGATCGAGCACCTTGATCCCAGGCGCCGGTCTGCCCAGTGCGCCGGCGGGCATACCGGGTTCGCGGCGGACCACGACCGCGTTCTCGGTGGAGGAGTAGGCATCCGACACGACGCAGTCGAAGCGGCGGGCGAACTCGACGATGTCGCGCTCGTTGGCTTCGTTGCCATACATGATCTTGAGCGTGTTCTCGGCGTCGTCGGGCTGTTCGGGGGTGGCCAGGATGTAGGCCAGCGGTTTGCCGACGTAATGACCGAAGGTCGCGCCGTAACGCCGGAGGGCGGGCAGGAACCCGGAGGCGGAGAAGGGCTCCGCGACCACCGCGGCCCCGCCGAATAGGGCGGGAGCCAGTCCTGCCATCACCGCCGCGGAGTGGAACAACGGCATCGACAGGTAGGCCACGTTCTGGGGACCGAGACCGAACCGCTCCCCGAGCATCTTGGCCGGTGAGGCCACCTTGCGTCCGGTGATCTTGACGGCCTTGGGGCGACCCGAGGTGCCGGAGGTGAAGATCAACATCACCAACCGGTCGTGATCGTCATCGGGAACCGTCTCCGGTGCCGGGAGTCTGGTCCGCGCGCTGGTGAGCCGCTCAGTCAGGTAGGGGTCGTCGAGCAGCAGTATCCGGGTATCGCCCAGGTCAGCGCCATCCAACAGCTGCTGGTGGGCATGATCGGTGAGTATCCATTGCACATCGGCGGTAGCCACGTCCTGGGCCAGAGCGGGGCCGCTGCGGGTGGTATTCAGCCCGACGCAGACGTGTTCCCCGACCCCAGCAGCCAGGATCTGCAGCACCAGGTCGGGGCTGTTATCGAGCAGGACTCCCACGTGAGGCGGTAGACCCGGAGGCAGTAGCTCAGACCAGACAGCGGCCAGAGCGCGGGCCTCGGTCACCGCCTGACGCCACGTGAGTCGGCGGTGCGCGTCCAGGAGCCCCGGAGTGTCGTCCTGAGCCCTGGCCAGGACCAACTCCCGAACCGTGGGGAGTCGATCCTGATCCGGGATATGGGGGTCCTGCTCGGTCAAGGACTACACGCTCTCGATTGCCAGCTGGCGCCCGATCACTCGGGCCTGGTCCGTTGTGCCACCGTAGAGGAACTCGTAGCGCTTGGCCGCTGTGAAGTACCGGTGAGCGGTGCCGTCCAGGTCGATGCCGACCCCGCCGTGCACGTGCACGGCGGTGTGCGCCAGCCGGTGTCCGGCATCGGCCGCGAACAGTTTCGCGATCGCCAACTCGCTGGTCGCCTCCAACCCCTCGGAAAGCCGCCATGCGGCCTGCCACAGGGTCAGCCGCTGACCGAGCACATCGATATAGCCGTCGGCGAGCCGTTGAGCCACGGCCTGGAAGGACCCGATCGGGCGTCCGAACTGCTCGCGCTCCTTGGCGTATCCGGCGGTCAGGCGCAGGGCTCCGTCGGTGGTGCCGAGCTGTTGCGCGATGAGCGTCACCACGGCGAGGTCGCGTAGCCGCTGGTCGGTGCTGCCGTCGGTGACTCCGCCGAGCAGATGTGCCCCGTCTACCTGGACCTCGTCCAGGACCAACTGCGCTGCCAGGTCGCCGTCGGAGAGCGCCTGCGCGTTCACCGACACACCCGGCAGGTCGGGAGTGATCAGGAACACGGCCGTGCCGTTCGGGGTACTCGCGGGCACCAGGAACAGGTCAGCACGAGTACCGGCGGCGACCATCACCTTGGTGCCGGTCAACACCCAGCCGTCACCCTCGGGAACCGCGCTGGTGACCGGCTGGGTGGGGTTGGACACCAGCGGTTCACTGATCGCCACGGTCAGCACCGCATCGCCGGCGACGGCCCGGGGGAGCCAGCTCGTGGCCTGCTCCTCGGTGCCCAACTCGGCCAGTGCCAACGAGGCGGCGCCGTGGGCGGCCAGCGGCACCGGGGCCACGGTCCGGCCCACCTCGACCAGTACCCGGCACAGTTCCAGCAGCCCCAGACCGGCACCGTCATGGCGCTCGGGGATCCACAGGGAGAGCAATCCCGCTCCGGCCAGATCACGCCACAGGTCTGCGTCGAAACGGTCACCGCCGGCCTCGACCTGCTTCATCCGGTCGTTGGTCGCCTTGTCGTCGAGGATCTGTGCGGCCAGGGCCGCAGCCTCGTCCTGTTCTGCAGTGAAGTCGAAGTTCATGTCTGTCACCTCTTCGCGGCCGGAAGGCCGAGTCCGACGTAGCCGATGATGTCGCGCTGGATCTCGTTGGTACCGCCACCGAACGTCATCACCAGGCTGGAGCGGTGGAAACGTTCGAGGCGCCCGGCGAGCACGGCACCGGGGGAGTCGATGGCCACGCCGGCCTGCGGCCCGACGATCTCCATCAGGTTGCGGTAGACCTCGGTCGCCAGCTCCGAGCCGTAGACCTTGGTCGAGGAGGCATCGGCAGGGGAGAGATCGCTGGTGGCCGAGGCTAGCTTCCAGTTCAGCAGCGAGAGCATCTCGGCCCGGGCATGGGAACGCCCCAGCAGTATCTGGGCCCATTCCTGGTCGATCACCCGACGACCGTCCGGCAACTCGGTCTGCTGGGCCCATTCCCGGACCAGCTTGATCGAGTGCTGTAGTGGTGCGGCCGAGGTCAGCGCCACCCGCTCGTGGTTCAACTGGTTGGTCATCAGGGACCAGCCGCCGTTGAGATCACCGACCAGATTCTCGGCCGGTACCCGGACATCCGAGTAGTAGGTGGCCGAGGTGTCGACCCCGGCGACGGTGCGGACCGGGGTGTAGGAGACACCCTCGGCATTGGCCGGCACCAGGATCATCGACAACCCCTTGTGCCGGGGCAGGTCGGGATCGGTGCGACACGCCATCCAGATCCAGTCCGCGTACTGGATCAGCGAGGTCCACATCTTCTGCCCGTTGATCACCCACTCGTCGCCTTCGCGGACGGCGCGGGTCTTCAAGGAGGCCAGGTCGGTGCCGGAGCCGGGTTCGGAGTAGCCGATCGAGAAGTGCAGGTCCCCGGCCAGGATCTTGGGCAGGAAGTACTCCTTCTGCTCCTCCGATCCGTACCGCATGATCGTCGGCCCGACCGTGTTCAGGGTCAGATACGGGATGGGTACCCCGGCGATGGCAGCGACATCGGTGAAGATCAGTTGTTCGGTCATCGAACGGTTCTGACCGCCGAATTCCTCGGGCCAGCCGATCCCAAGCCAGCCATCTTTTCCTAGTTCACGAATGACATCCTTGTAGGCGTCGACGTCACCGAACTCGCCGGTCGTGGCCGCCAGTGCGCGCTTGCGTTCCGGGGTGACGAGGGCGTCGAAGTACTCGGTCAGTTCTTCCCTGAGACGCATATGTTCAGGGGTGAGAGCAACGTGCACGGTTGGCTCCTGGAGACGGGGCGGCACACCTGGGCGGACCGCGGCAGTATCAGTGAGTGGGAGCCTGAGGTTGGATCCCACCGCAGAAAAACTATAACCTGTTCTACGTACGTCAAGGGGTAGCGCGGAAATGTTGCTGCCCTCCGGTTGGGAGGATGGAACTCATGAGTGAAGCCCGGATGCTGGACCGGGGGTCGGTCCCCGACAGGTTTGCGCGCGGTTGGCACTGCCTGGGACGGGAGTCCGACTTCAACGACGGAAAGCCGCATGGCATCGAGGCCTTCGGCACCAAGCTGGTGGTCTGGTCGGACACCAAGGGCACCATCAACGTCATCGACGGCTACTGCCGGCACATGGGTGGCGACCTGACCCAGGGCACGGTCAAGGGCGACGAGATCGCCTGCCCGTTCCACGACTGGCGCTGGGGTGGCGACGGCAAGTGCAAGTCGATCCCGTATGCCCGCCGGGTGCCGCTGCGTGCCCGCACCCAGAAGTACCCCACGGTGATCCGTAACGGCCTGATCATGATCTGGCACGACGTCGAGGGCTCCGAGGCGGACCTGGAGATCCTGCCGCCCGAGCTGGACGGCATCCTGACGGAGAAGTACAGCGACTGGACCTGGAACACCCTGGACGTGCCCACCGCGCACTGCCGCGAGATCGTGGACAACGTCGTGGACATGGCCCACTTCTTCTACATCCACTTCGCGTTCCCCACGAACTTCCGCAACGTGTTCGAGGGCCACGTCGCGACCCAGTTCATGGAGTCCACCGGCCGTCCCGACATGGCCGGAGCCGGCTACGGCGACGAGTCGCTGACCCTGGAGTCGGTGGCCTCCTACTACGGCCCCTCGTTCATGATCAACTGGATCAAGAACGACTACAAGGGCTACGTCACCGACGTGGTGCTGATCAACTGCCACATCCCGACCGGCCCCAACTCCTTCCAGCTGATGTACGGCCTCAAGGTCGAACTGCCCGAGGGCCTGGACGCCGAGACCGGCGCATATATCGCCAAGAAGTACTCGGACATGTTCGAGGGCGGCTTCCTGCAGGACGTGCACATCTGGCTGAACAAGGCTCCGGTCCAGAATCCGCTGTTGTGCGAGGAGGACGGTCCGGTCTACCAGCTGCGCCGCTGGTACGAGCAGTTCTACGTGGACAAGGCCGACGTCTCCGAGGACATGACCGACCGGTTCGAGTTCGAGGTGGACACCACCAAGGCGAACGAGTTCTGGCGGGCGGAGGTTCAGGACAACCTGGCCAAGCGTGCGGCTGAGGACGAGGCGGCTGAGGCAGTCGAGACCGCCGAGACCACTGCCTGATGTCCTATATCGTTCCGCAGGACCCGGAGACCGTCGAGGACCAGAAGCGGTACACCCAGGCCCGGCTGGTCGACGTGAGTTGCCTCGACTGCCTGGCCCGGGTCCGGGTGAAGAAGAACTCGGAGCACCACACCTCGGTGCAGTGGAACAGTGAGGCTCTGGGACACTGTGCCGAGTTCGCTCGGCTGGACAACGCGCCGGGAGGACGGGGAATTCACAAGTCATGCCCGCGGCTCGCGGCGTCGATCGACGCCGCCGTCCGTGAGGGTGATCTCTCGATCGGAGCGGAAGATGGTTACTGAGTCGTTTCTCCTCGACGTCATCGACGTCATCGAAGAGACGGCCGATGCGCACACCATCGTGCTGGCCCGACCTACCGATGGCGCGGAGAAGTTCGACTACAAGCCCGGACAGTTCCTCACGGTCGGTGTTCCATCCGACCAGACCGGGTTGGCGGCGAGATGCTACTCACTGTGCTCCTCGCCGGTGGACGACGTGAACCTGGCGATCACGGTGAAGCGCACCGTGGGCGGGTACGCGTCGAACTGGATCTGTGACAACCTGCGCGAAGGTGACACGCTTCGGGTGCAGCCCCCGAGCGGGATCTTCACCCCCAAGTCGCTCGATGACGACCTGCTGCTCTTCGCCGGCGGATCCGGGGTGACACCGGTGATGTCGATCCTGCGTACCGCCTTGGCGCACGGTACCGGGAAGGTGGTGTTCTTCTACGCCAACCGCGATGAGAAGTCGGTCATCTTCGCTGAGCAGTTGCGGGGGCTGGCGACGACGCACCCGGAACGGCTGCTGGTGGTGCACTGGCTCGAGAGCGTCCAGGGCCTGCCGAGTCAGGATCTGCTGCGGGAGTTCGCGCGCGGATATATGGACTCGGGCTTCAACTCCTTCTGCTGTGGCCCCGGGCCGTTCATGAAGGCGGTCTCCACCGCACTGCGCGAGTTGGAGGTGCCGCGTGAGCGGCGTCATCAGGAGAAGTTCGTGTCCCTGGGGGGCAACCCCTTCGGCGACGTGGCGGAGGTGGCTGAGGCGCAGGCCGAGCTCGCGGCCGCCGACGACGCTCCCGAGCCCGACGACGCCGCGCAGGGCCCTGGTGCGGTCGAGGGGCCGGTCCATGTCGAGGTCGAGCTGGATGGCCAGGAGTACGCCTTCGACGACTGGGACGGACGCACCACTCTGCTCGATTTCTTGGAGGGCAAGGGCGTCCCGGCACCCTTCTCATGCCGAGAGGGCAACTGTTCGGCCTGTGCCTGCGTGGTGTTGGAGGGCGACATCTCGATGAAGCACAACGATGTCCTCGACGAGGCCGACCTGGCCGATGGCATTCGGCTGTCGTGTCAGGGCCAGGC
>CAYNFY010000009.1:0-68228 GCA_964396585.1 uncultured Nocardioides sp. | reverse complement strand
GAGGACCGCAGTGTCAGCCCTGCGGTTCCTCGGTCTCGGATCCCCCGGATGGGGGGTCTGATTCTTGGCCCGAGATACCACGACGCCCCAGGGTCCAGCCCAGCTGGAATCGGGTGTCCACGTCGAACTCCTCCTTGAGGTCGGCCACATAACCGGCATAGGTGCGCGGGCTGACGCCGACCCGTTTGGCACTGACCGAATCGGCCCTACCTTCCACCAGCATTCGGATCGTCATCGCACGTTGCTCGGCCGCGACCTCACGCACCGTCGAGGTCTCCTTGTTCGTGAACGGCCTGGCACGCTCCCAGGTGCGATCGAACATGTCCACCAGATAGGCGACCACCGATGGCTCCCTGACCACCAGGGCTACGGCCAGCCCTTCATGTCCGGGAATCACCGCGACCCTCCGGTCCACGACGATCAACCGGTTGAAGAACTCATCGAGGGTCCGTACCTCGGCCCCGTGCGGGGTGACCGCAGCGACGTATTTGTGGGTCACCGAGTTACGCCGGGCCGCGTGTTGATAGAGCGTGCGCATCTTCACGCCACGCCCCAGAGCCGTCACGTCCCGCCGGGTCGCCGCCGACAGGGTCGAGGCGGTCCGACCGGTCTGGGGCTGGGCGGTGAGCAATTCGAATTCCGCGTCGACCACGATGCCGGCGATATACGGGTCGATCGCCTCGCCACGTACCTGAATGAACGGGCCCCGGAACGCCTCCGGAGAACGTCGCCATCGTTGCGCCAGACCGGTGAAGGTCCGGGCCCAGTGTGCCGACTCACTGAGCAGTTCGGCGCCATGTTGGCTGAGCGGTCCCACGATCCCGGCCTGAACCGTGGCAGGGTCGACCGGGACCCATCTGCTGCCAGTCTCATCTGGCGCCAGCAACCCCATCTCGAGAAGCAGGTCCAAAGCGCTTCGACTGGGTCCACCCTCGACCACAGAGGGATCGTCACGGGCCAGGGAGCCGGCATCCAACACCCCTTCGTAGAGAGTGACAGCCTCACGTTCGAAGAGGTCCCGGTCCGGCGCGGCCATTCCCGGATCCTCCCACAGCAACCCTGGTCCCGGGGTGGAGGCGCTGACTCGCCATGCCGAGTCACCACCCGATTTCCGATTTCCTCTGCGCGTCGGTTATGTTTCTCTGGTCCACACGGACGGGCGCCCGTAGCTCAACGGATAGAGCATCTGACTACGGATCAGAAGGTTTGGGGTTCGAATCCCTACGGGCGCACAACACACACCTGGCTCGAACCTTAACCCGAAGAAATCGGGTCCGGGGTCGAGCCATGTGAGCATTCGCCGGCGATCGGGTTGATCCGAAGGTAGCGATCTCAGGAAGTACTCAGCCGCGCCAATGGCCATTCGCCGCCGCGACGGTCTGGAAGTTGATCGCGATGACGTGTGATGCGGCGGTCAGACTATCGGCGCTCTCCGCATAGTCGGGTCGCAAGCGGTCACGCACCTCGCCGTCGGGCTGGGTGAACTTGACGCCCATGCGCGAGAGCTTGATCGCCAGCGCGTAGCCCTCCTCGGGAGTCGCAGTGAGAAGGGTGGGGAGCCAGGAGTCAGACATGATGATCCTCTCAGTTGAATTGTGCACATCTAAGTTGTACACAACTCAATTGTACACAATCCGATCGCTGTAGAATGTGGATATGGATGCCGCAGCCGCTCATCGCCCCGCTCAGTTGGACGAGCAGCTCTGCTTCGCGCTCACCGTCGCCACCAAGGCCGTATCCGGTGCCTACCGGGCCGGGCTCGCACCACTCGGGCTGACCTATCCGCAGTACCTCGTGCTCCTCGCGCTCTGGACCCGCGACGGGCAGACGGTCTCGGAGCTGGGTGAGGCCGTACATCTGGACTCCGGCACCCTCTCGCCCCTGCTGCGCAGACTGGAACAGGCCGGACACGTGCGCAGGTACCGGACCGATCGTGATGAACGTCGGGTCCTGATATCCCTCACGACGTCCGGCCATGACCTCGAATCAGCTGCGGCTCGCGTGCGCAGGCGCGTGGAGGGCGCCACCGGTCTCTCACACCATGAGTTCGCGGACCTGCGCGACCGACTCTTCCAACTAGCCGAGACTGTCGAACAGGCTGTCACCCGGTGAGTCGCTCCAGCCGCTGGCCCAACGAGGACACCCGGTGCGCGTTGCCGTGCAGGCTCACATATCGCTCTCCGAAAGTGGCCAGCAGCGCATCGTCCAGGCGGCGCACCGCTCCCGGCGGGTACCGGTATCCCATTCGTTCTACCAGCTGCTCGTTGTCGACCCTCTGGAGCACCTCGGACAGCTCATCGAACGAGGTGATACCCAGTTCCAGGAGCAACCCCGAGATCCAGGCGTAGTGGTCTGATCGAGACCATCCCGCATCGGTGTACTGACCGGCCAGATACGCGGCCAGTTCGCGAGGATCTAGTCGTGGGTCGCTGCCTGGGCCGGTCTGCGGCTCGGGAACGGGTGATCGCAGCCGATCCCGAATGGTGGAGAACTCCTGGTCGGCCAGTTCCAGCAATCCCGCGGCCAGCGTGAACCGGCGGTCGAAATCGCTGGCGTGCTCACTGGGGATCACCCCCTTGTAGCGAATATCGTGCTCGAACTCGGCCCAGGCGTGCTGCAGCACGGTACGGATCTGTACCTGCACGCTGCGCCCCTCAAGATCGGGGTAGAGGGCCATCCGAGCCGCATCCACCGTGAACTGAAGGTGCCTGCTGGAGTACCCGAAGCGTCCCTGGGCCGCGGTCTCCAGCCCCATGTCCCGGTCGTCGGTGACGACCACCTGATCCGCGAGCAGGTCGGCCACCGCCGCGACATCGTCGCGCACGTAGGTGATCACCCGGACCCCGACCTGGTCGGAGATGTCGTGAAGCGGATCAGCGAACCGGACCTCGCTGCCGTCCATCCTGGTGGCCTTCTCGGCGAAACTGGTGATGGACTTCGCCCGGCCGGTGACGGTCAGGTAGTCGATACCCGCCTCATCGAGCACCCCGGTCACCAAGATCACCGCCTGATCCGCGGCGGCAACCACCTGCGGATGCCCGGCGGCGTACGCCTCCACCGCGCTGCGGATCACCTCGCTGCCGTCGGGCAGGGTCGGGGTGACGATATAGCCGCTCTCGAAGTCTCCGTAGATGTGGGTCCGGTCCGGCCATCGGTCCGCGAAAAGCCCGACGAAGGCACAGATCACCGCGTCAACCTGGTCCTCCACCACCCGCAGCTCGCTCTTACGGGTGGCGGTCTCGACCTGTCGGCGCAGCACTGCCCAGGCCTCGTCGGTCGTCACGATCCCTTCGACGTGGGTCATCAGGGCAAGCAGCTCGGTGCGCAGCAGGTCGAGACCCCGGCCCTGCTTCTGCTTGTACTTGAGCGTCCGATTCAGCTGGAAGAGCACCACCGTCGCAGGATGCGGGTATACCTCCAGTGCACGACGCGAGCGCCCGGAACGGGGATCCAGGTCGAGTCCCAGCCGCTTCGCCAGCCGGCCTCCGCGGGGGCCGTCGCTGAACTCCGGCTTTCCGGTGTTGGACGGGTGCGCACCCGCTTCGAAGGCCCGGAAGTCGCGGTTCAACTCCCGCTCCGCCGTCCGAGAGCCGGTCGCGTTGCGAACGATCAACGGGGCATCCACCGCCACCAGGCAATCGCCGGCGACATAAGGGGCTAGTTCCGCATCGATCTGCTCATCGCTGACGACACTCGCCAGATGCAGTAGGCGAGCCTCGGCATCGATGACGGCGATGCCGGTGCGGTTGCGCTCACCCCAGGCGAGGTCGACTCCGATGTAGTACACGAGGCCACTCTGCCGTACCGAGCACCCACCCGGTGTGCTCAGTCGCCCGCGGCGAGGCGATCCGCCAACCGCTCGACGAAGACGACCTGGGCCTGATTGAGCTGGCGGGCGGCACGCTCCGAACCGACCCATTCGAGCCGGTCGATCTCCGGGAACCGTTGCAACCGCCCGCTGCGCGGAGGCCAGACCATCTCGAACGTATTGCTGACCAGAGATGCCGGGTCCAAGTCTCCCTCGACGGCATAGGCACTGACCACCTTGCCGGCCAACTGCACCACCCGGCCCAAGGACAGCATCGCCTCGACGGTTCCGGGGGCCGCGTGCCCGGTCTCCTCGGCGAACTCACGCCGGGCGGTTTCCCGACTCGACTCTCCCGGCAGGGGCTCCCCCTTCGGGATGGTCCAGACCCCGGCGTCCTTAGCGGACCAGATAGGGCCGCCGGGATGTGCAATCAGCACCTCGAGTCCGCCAACCCCACGCCGATAGAGCAACAGACCTGCGGAGTGTCTGGCCACGTCCTTCCCCCTCGCTCTCGACCCCAGTCTGCCTGGCAGACCCGCTCAGCAGTAGCCGAGCATCTGAGTCAGCGCTCGTGCCTCGGACCGATCGACGGTGAGTTGCCAGTGATATTTGATGGTGATCCAGTGCACGGCGTAGGCACACTGGTAGGTCTTCCGGGGCCGCCAGGCGGCCGGATCGCGCGCCCCCTTCGACGCATTCGTGGGTCCATCCACGGCCAGCAGGACGTTCAGCGTATTGGCGTATCGCAGCCGCCGCTCCTGACTCCAGCCGCTGGCCCCTGAGACCCACGCCTCGGCGAGCGGTACCACGTGATCGATCTGGACCGCTTGTGCCTGCGAGAGATCCTTCAGGTCGTCGAGCACATGCATCCGCCCCGAGTACGGGTCGACGAAGGTCCCCGCCAAGACGTCATGCTCACAGGCACCTTGTCGGCCCACCGTGATGCTGCCCGGTAGCGCATCGCGCTGCAGTACATCGTCTCGTTGGTTGCAGCCGTTGCCGTCGATGTCGCGCCAGGGGGATCCGAAGGCATCGCGTCGGTACCCGGCGCTATCACGTGGACGCTCGGTCTTCTCGATCCGGCGCAACTGGCGCTCGGCGCGGGATCGAGCGGCGGCGCTCGGTCGCTCCGAACTCCGCACCGTCGCAGACGGATTCGGCCCGGAGGCGATCACCGCATCGGTCACCACCTCCTGCTGGTAGCCGTTACAGGCGACGAGTCCCCACCACACCAGGAGACCTAAGACGACCAACGGCACTCGATGACAACGTGATCTCGGGGAGGTGGTGAGCACGACGGGCATCCTGCCGGGGACCCCCGACCCACCCGTCGTCGGCCTCGCGCACGGGAGCCGGACGGGCGTCGTCCGTCACGAATCGTCACCTCCGCCGTTAAGTAGACGACAGAGGAAGTAGATCGATGCTTCGGCATCGACGATCCGATGGGGGCATCGAGAGATGAAGACGGTCAGCGGTTCAGGTAGCAGACGGCGACGGGCCGGAGCGGCTCTGGCGAGCGTATTCGCCATGACATTGGGGACCTTTGCGGTTGCTTCGGCACCCGCTCTGGCCGGAGACGCCCCGCCCGGGCCGGTCACGGCGTTCAACGCACCGCAGTGCCCCGGCGAGACGGATGAGGATCCCGCGGACGTCAAAGCGGCGGCTCATTCGGGGTACACCGACCTGACCCGGATCTTCGGTGACCGGCTGACCTCGTACAACCAGGGCAATGTCGTGCCGATCTACGACACCTATGGCACCGCCTACGACACCTATCCCGCACTGTGCGGGACCTACTACGACACGAAGAGTGGCGGACCCAAGTCGGTCTGGATGTTCTGCACCGACGTGACGAAGAAGGTGTGCGGAGACATCGGTCCCAACGGCTCGCTCACCGAAAGCAGCAGCCCCGTCGGCGACCTGGTCGACCAGCCGCGCAACACCCGGCTCTCTCAGGAGCAGGAGCGGATCATTGCCTGGCTGCTCCAGAACGGCCACCCCTACAGCGGCGTCGGCAGCCAGGCCTTCGGTGACGTCACGGAAGCGAATCAGACGTCGACCAACCACCGAATGGCGTTGCAGACCCTGATCTGGTGTGTCTCGGACCCGATCACGTCCAACGCCGACCTCAAGGCCACATGTGCCGCCAGCCTCTCCCCGGCCGAGCAGACCCGGATCCTCTCCATGGTGCCCGGCACCGCCGTGCTGGACATCTCGTTGAAGGCGAAAGGTGGCAAGGTACGAGTCGGTCAGACCCGGACCATCAAGCTACGGACCAACGTACTGAACCAGCCGATCACGCTCACCGCGACCGGCACCGCCAGGACCACGCTTCGGGTCTGCGGTGGGCGGGCCACCCTGTCGGGAAACAGCCTGCGGGTAAAGGGTGCCGATCCGACCTCCTCGGTCACGGTGAAACTGTGCCTGACCCCGACCGCGAATGGCTCCTACGGGCTGAGCGCATCCACGAAGGCGATCCAGTCCGAAGAGTTGCAGTGGGCCAGGGCGGCCGACCCCTGCCAGGTCTTCGCCCGGTTCCGCCACGACTCCGGCGCACCGGTCGTCGATCGACTCTCGTTCCGGATCGCCAAGAAGGACAAGCCGCGGCTGGTGACCAAGGCCTCGGCCCAGGTAGCCGCGCCCGGTGCCCGGCTCTTCGACACGGTGAAGCTGCGGGGGTTCAAGGCAGGTCACGGAGCCAAGGGGACGGCAACCCTGTACGGACCGCTGGCGAAGGTGACCGCCAAGTCCTGCCGGCCCGCGGCCAAGGTGGCCAAGGTGCGGTTCACCCCACGTAACGGTTCGGTCCGGACCCCGAAGGTCAAGGTCACCGAGCCCGGGTACTACACCTGGGTCGCCGCCACCTCCTCGGACCGGAAGAACAAGGCAGCCTCCCACCGGTGTGGGCTCGCGGCCGAGACCACCTTGGTGCGTAAGAAGGCCTACCACGTCTCCCAGATCGATGCCGGCTACTCGGGAACGAGTGATCCGTTCATGCGCAGCGGCCCGGCACCGCGGCTGGGGCTTGCGGCCGCCGGCATCGATGCGGCCGTGACGACGGTGGGTCACCGGGCCGGCCGGATGCTGATCCCGGGCGATGTCGCCCGGGTCGGACAGCTCGCCGCCTCGGCGCAGATCGGCGACAAGATCGGCACCACGGTGCTGGCCGGTCACGTCTCCGATCGGACGGACCGACCTGGTGCGCTGTGGAATCTGAACCGAGCTCGCAAGAATCAGGTGATCAGCTACCGGACTCAGGGCCGGACCCAGCGCTACAAGGTGGTCAAGGTCGAACGGATCTCCCGGTCCCGGGCCCTGCCCAAGAGGCTGTTCCGGACCACCGGGGCACATCGGATGGTGTTGATCTCCTGCACCGACAAGGTCACGACCAACGGTCGTTGGCACTACACCAACAACCTGATCGTCACCGCCGTGCCGATCAACTAAGGGCTACTGGGTCGAGCCATTGAGTCAGCGGGGAGGACGCCCACCGGCGACCTCCCCGCTCTTCTTCACCAGGCGACCTCTACGGTAGGGGCGTGAAGTTCACCGCGCTCCCCACCGCCGCCCTGACCGCCCTCGGACTCGCCGGCGGGTACACCCTGGCCAATCGGACCGGCAACCGCAGACTGGGCGGTGTCGCGATGGCTGCCGCGAACGCAGCGGCCCTGCCCACCTGGATCAACCGGGGGCCGGCCACCGCGGTCGGTCTCACCGCGGCCTACTGGGGCGCGATGGGTGCGACGCATCCGCTGGCCAAGAAGGTCGGCGGCTGGCCGGCCGTGGGCGTCGTGACCGCGGCCACTGCCGCTACCGTCTGGCTGGTCTCGGACCGACGTCGCTGATCCTGGTCAACCCGCCACGGCGGGCAGCACCGTCTCGGTGACCAGCCGCAGACTGTGCCAGCTCGGCTCCGCCGGCAACCCACCGCAGGCCGGGTGGCTGGCGACCATCCGGACATCGCCGGAGCGACACCGGTCGATGAGCTCCTCGGGGCTGAACACCGCGTAGACGCCCTTGGCGCGCATCTGCTCCACGGTGTCGGAGTCGTCGGCCACGAAGGAGACCCGGTTCGGTGCCGCTCCTCCGTGCCGGAGTGCGTCCTCGGCCTCCTCCCGGGCCCACGCCTGGTATCCACGCGCATCGGCCAGCAGGTACTCGCCCCAACGCTCCCAGAACTCATCGGGCCGCTCGTGGCAGAAGACCGTGGCCGGACCGGCCATCGGCGCCAGCACCAGACCAGGCTCTCGGCCGTGCTCTCGGCAGGACTCTTGATAGAGCTCGCGCAGTTCCCGGCTCGGGTTCTGCGGGGCGAATCCCAGTCCCAGCCGGGCTGCCCGACGCGCCGCCGCGGGCGATCCACCGCCGTAGAGGAGGAAGGGGTGCGGACGGGTGAACGGGCTGGGCGTGACCTGAACCGTACGTCCCTGATAGTCGACCTCGTCGCCACTCCACAATCGTTGCAGGGCAAGGATCCGCTCTTCGATGTCGCGGCCCCTGGTCCCCCAGGCCACGTCCAGTTGGTCGTACTCGGCCCGGCGGTAGCCCAACCCGACCACGTGGCTCACCCGACCGCCCGACAGATGATCGAGCACCGCCAGGTCCTCGGCCAACCGCAAGGGGTCGTACAGGTTCACCAGAAGTGCGGAGACCGTGATCGGGATCCGCGAGGTAACCGCTGCGAATGCGGAGGCCATCAGTAGCGGACTGGGCAGATATCCGTCAGCACTGCCGTGGTGCTCGGAGACCATCAGCCCGACGTGGCCGTGCTGGTCCACGTAGCGGGCCTGCTCCAACGACCGGGCGTACACCTCCTGCCGAGCGGCCGGGTCTGCGGCGGGGACGCGGAAGTCGAAGCGGGTCACGAACACGGGACGTGGCATGGCTCACATCCAACCGGGTCGTGGCGGATCACGTCGTGTCGGGTCCCAGTCCCCGGGGCGATCCCCCTATGAGCAGACCCCGACCCGGTTCCCGGTCAGGCACACGTAGACCGGAGGACTGGTCCCGGTCCGGCCGTCCGCGTCGGTGGCCGAGGCCACCAACCGGAACGCGGTCTGGCCCGGCGCATGGGTCGGGCTGAGGCGCACCGTGCCCCCGGAGCCGTGGTGCCGACTCTCCTGATGGAGGTGCAGGTCATTGACTCCGTGATGCATCAACGAGACATCGACCCGGACCTGTTCGGAAAGGTCCGTACCGTCGCCGGCTCGGGCCTGAGCCCGCCAGGTCACGGGCGCGCCCGGATCTACCCAGGCGCCGCCACCGGGGAGGTCGACGCTCACGGTCGGCGGACTACCCGGCTGCTCCCAGGTCACCTGCGCCATCGGTGCACCCGGCTGCACCACCTGCTCGGTCACCAACGTGCTGATCCCCGCGGACACCCGTCGAGTGATGGTGCTGTCCACCTGATCGCTCCCCCCGGCCACGAGGTCGGTGCCGTCCAGGGCCACGGTGGTGTGCCCCGGCGCCCGCACCCGCACCGCAAGCGGGCCTCCGGCCGTTCGGAACCTGGCGCGTGAACGTACCGTGTGGGCCACGTTCGCCAGTTCGAGCGGGGTCTGTGCGGAGTCCGTCTCGGCGGCACAGACGGTGGCCAGGGGCGCGTCCGCGGTACCGGTCCCGAGGTACCACTGCACTCTGACATCACCCACCGGACAACGGGACCCGTCATCGACGCCAGCCTCGAGGCGCCGCAACTCACCCTCACCGATGGACAGGTACCAGAGCGCGTCCGCGTCATCGGTGCTGAACTTCACCGGTGTCCCGGCTTCGGCACCGCTCAGCTGCACTCGGGGATCGCCGTCGGCGGCCTGGCCCGAGATGTCCAGGGTCCGGATCTCCGCGTGGTTGTAGTCGGCCAACACCAGACGGCCTCGCAGACTCGCCGGCCACGAAGGGGGCACTATCGGGCCCACGGTCACCGATCCCAACCCGTTCACGTGCGGGTAGACGTGCAACGACCAGGAGAGCCCGCCATCGGCGCCCCCGTCGACTTCGTCCCACAACTGCACGCATCCCGGGCGTGGATCTGAGACGTACACCTTCGCCCGCCCTTCATAGCAGGGCCACCCGTGGTTCTCGCCTGCTCGAACCCGGGAGACCTCCTCCCAGTCGAAATTGCCGACATCGCCCACCAACAGGGATCCATCGGTGTCCAGCGTCATCCGGAACGGGTTACGGAATCCGTAGGCCCACACCCGATTCCGGTTACGATCCGCCGGATCGTCCCCGGCGGTATGGAAGGGGTTGTCTTCCAGGCCCAGCCCGGTCTCCGGGTCGACCCGGAGGATCTTTCCGGCCAGCACATCCAGCGACTGGGCCCGCTGGTTCTCCTGCATGTCCCCGAAGGTGAGCACCCCGTCGCCGACGCTCACATACAGGGCACCATCCGGCCCGAAGACCAGGTCGTCGACGGTGTGCGCATACCCCAGGCTCGGCAGGCAGTCCGGAGTCTCCGGCGCCGCTCGGGGGCAGTCGGAGAGCCGATCCCGGCCCAGAATCAACTCCTCAGCACCGTGGCGTACGCCGTCGGTGAGCGCGATCCGGGTGACCCGTTGGGAGGCGTCCCAGTCCAACTCGTGGCGAACCAGCATCGGCACATAGGCCAGATAGACCCAGCCGCTGAGGCTGTCGGCGTCGAAGTCAGGGGCGAGAGCCAGTCCGATCAGGCCCCGGTCCTCGCGGTCGTCGACCACCGCGGTGAGGTCGATCACCGGTGCGGGGTCCCTTACTCCGTCACGGTTCAGCCAGACCCGCCCGCTCTTCTCGGCGACGAGGGTGTGGTTGCCGTCGACCACGGCGAAAGTGGTGGGCCAGTCGAACCCGGCGGTGACGACCTCCTGGTACAGGCCGTCAGGCAGGGCGGTCGCGGGGCGATCCACCCGGAAGGTTGCGGAGGCGGCCAGGCCGCGAGCCGATTCGCTGCGCAGTTGCGCGGTGACTCGATGCTCCCCGGTTTCCAACCCGCTGACGTCGATACTCCCCGACCAGTCCCCCGACGGGGTCTCCACCGCCTCGCCCACAGCACGCTCGTCGACGAAGAGAGCGACTGCGTCCACCTCGTCCGATGGGTGCACGATGACATCACGGGTACCGTCGGGCCGTTCCGGTCCCAGGGTCAGGCTGCCGCGAAGACCCCGCACGTTCCGGCTGAGCACGGCACTGATCGCCCGGATGTCGGTGTCCGGCACCGTGGCCCGCCACCGTCCGATGCCGGTGCCGGTGACTCGGGTGGTCCAGCTCCAGAGCCCGCGAGCGTCGGTGACTCCGGTACCCCGTTGCTGCCAGGCGCCGTCCACCTCCTGCTCGACCCGCACTATCCGGCCGCTCACGGCGGGTAGGAGCGTGCCGGAGAACGTAGCGGGCCGACCGAACACCGTACCGCCCGAGATAAAGAGGGTGAGGCGGGCAGCCGGAGCCGGAGCCGGGCGCAGTCTCCGGATCTGGCTGACCAATCTCACTCGACCGGGAAACACCGTTCGCAGTCTGACCACGGTTCGCGGGGCACTCAGCGCGCCCCGATATCGGCCCTGTCGGACCCGCACGGTGCGCAGCGTGCGCCATTTTCTCGCAGTTCGCTGCTGGATCTTGGCCTTGGGGTGGCCACGACGCAGAGCCCGGGTCAGCTTGCCCGACACCAACACCCGCGTGCCCGCGACGGGTCGTGATGGGTTGAGGCGTGGGGCCGCGGGTTTGGCCGCCCGAGCCCGGTCCAGCACCGCCCCTTCGGGAATCACCGCCACGCTCTCTGCGGACGGGATCGGCGCCAGCTGCACCAGTGCCCATCCCAACAACACCGTGAGGGCCGGACGAAGTACCACTCCTCTGTCGCCTACCGTGACCCTCACCCGCGCTCACCCTTCCCCTCGGCGATCAGCTGCCTACCCGGGAGCCATGATGGCACCCCGACAGACGCCTGAACGGGGCGTCCACCGTGGTGGACGCCCCGTTCAGGGAGAGATTCTCTCAGCGCGGACGCTCAGTCCTCCAGAGCCTTGGCGACCCGGCGGTGAGCTTCCCAGATCTCCTCGGGCAGGTTCGGGAACTGCTCAAGGTGCTCGGCACGGTAACCCATCTCCTGCTGCCAACGACGCACGTCGATGTCGAGCACGGTGTCCAGGTCGGTGGCGTCGATCTCGAGGCCCTCGAGGTTCAACTCCTCCTTGGTCGGCAGAATCCCGACGGGAGTCTGGCGACCCTTGACCTCGCCGTTCTTGAGCTGGATCAGCCACAGGAGCGGACGCAGGTTCTCGCGGTAGCCGGGCCACAGGAAGCGGCCGTCCTCGCCGCGCTGGAACCAGTTCACGTGAGCGAAGATCGGCTTGTCCGTGGCCGCGTTGATGATGTTGAGGTAGTGCTGGGCGTAGTCGCCCTCGCCGTACGCCATGAAGGGGCGGTTCGACATGGGGTCGTAGCGGAGCACGCCCTCCTTGCCCTCGGCCGCAGCGGTCGCCTCGGCGCCCAATGTCAGACCGTCGTAGATCCCCTCGGCCACGTCCGTGATCGCCCGGATCAGCGGCTCGCGGTCACGGGTTCGACCACCGAAGATGATCGCGTCGACCGGCACTCCGGCGGACTCGTCGAAGTCCGGGGCGATATTGGGGACCTTGGACAGCGTGGTGGTGAACCGGCTGTTCGGGTGCGCCCACGGCTCGTTCGCCTGCTCAGGGGTGCGCTCAGAGATGAGGCCGCCCTTCCAGTCCTCCCAGCCGGTGACGTCGGCGGGCGGGTTCTCGGTGCGACCCTCCCACCAGACCTCCTGCGTGGTCGGGTTGTAGGCCACGTTGGTGAAGATGGCCTGGCTGTCGCCGTCGATCGAACCCAGGGCGGTCGGGTTGGTGACCTCGTTGGTGTCCTTGGCCACGCCGAAGACACCGTTCTCCGGGTTCATCGCCATCAGCTTGCCGGTGGTCTCATCGACCCACAGCCAGGCGATGTCATCGCCGTAGAAGGAGACCTCGTAGCGGTCGCCCAGCGCGTCGGGCGGGAGCATCATGGCGAGGTTGGTCTTGCCCGAGGCACTCGGGAAGCCGCCGGTGACGTGGTAGGTCTGCTGCGTCTTCTTGTCCTTGATGCCGATGAGCATGTACTGCTCACCGAGGAACTTCTTGGAGGCCCAGCCGTCGTAGGCGCCCTGGCGCAGGCCGTGGGCGATCTTGCCCAGCAGCGCGTTGCCGCCGTACGACGAACCGAAGTGCAGGATCGTCCGCTCATCGGCGACGGTCACGAACCAGCGCTTGTCGTCGGCGGTGCCCTGGCCCAGATTCGGGAGGTCACCCGTGACGTGCACGGCGCGCACGAACAGGTTCGGGTCGTCCAGGTCGTTGAGGTACTGGGCGCCGACGCGAGCCATTCGAATCATGTGCAGGACGACCGGACGGTTGTCGGTCACCTGAACACCCACGCCCCACGGCGCCAGGGCGTTGCCCTGCGGAGCCATCAGGTACGGGATCACGTACATGGTCTTGCCGACCGAGGCGTCCTTCATCTTGTCGAGAAGGATCGGCTTCATCTCCGAGGCCGGCTTCCAGTTGTTATAGACGCCCTTGTCCTTGGGGTCGTTTGTGGCCACCACGGTGCGCTCCTCGGAGCGGGCGGTGTCCTTGTGGTAGCTGCGGGAGTAGTAGCGACCCTCACCGGCAGGCATCAACTCCCCTGCCTCGAGAGCCTCCGCAATGAGGCGTGCGTCATCGGAGGCACCGATCACCTCGACGCGCGCGGCGCCGGTGTGCTCAGCCCAGTGCTTGACGTACTCCCGCACTGCCGGATTGTTCAGACCTGCCGCATCAAGCGCGGCGTCCACGTCGACCATCTCTGCTCCAGTCCTTCGCTCCACCCGGGTCAGACCCCGGGCGACCGCCAATGGTTGAGGGCACGTTACCGCCTCGTTACGAGGAGACATGAATGGCCGGACCCTCGTGAGACGAGCAGGGAGACCCCGAACACATTCGCAGTACCATCTGCGGTCACCGTACCGGTGCCGAATCGGGCTCGCCGACTCGCTCCCACCACCAGGCATGAGGGCCACGCCCTAGGGTGAGGCCGATGTCTCTTCACCTGCACCGTGCCGAGCGGACCGACCAGCTGGCCCGTGGTCTCGCCGACCTGCTCACGGATCCGCTTCCGGACCCGTTCGCGACCGAGCTGGTCGTGGTCCCCGCACGTGGTGTCGAGCGGTGGCTCACCCAACGCCTCTCTCACCGGCTCGGCGCCGGCGGCACTGGTGAGAAGCCTGGCGATTCGGGGGGCGACGGAGTGTGTGCCGGGGTTCGCTTCGCCTCCCCGTGGTCACTGACCAGCGAACTGTTGGGCGCCACGGGCGAGGACCCTTGGGAACCCGATCATCTGACCTGGCCAGTCCTGGAGACCCTCGACGAGTCCCTGAGCGAGCCGTGGGCCACGGTGCTGGCCCGGCACCTGGGCGAGGGGTCCGGCCCCGATGACGGTTGGCGCCGGGAACGCCGTTGGTCGGTGGCTCGCCGTCTGGCCGGGCTCTTCGCTTCCTATTCGGTACAACGACCCGATCTGCTGCGGGATTGGGAGTCCGGCGGATCGCTGACCCCACCGGACCTGGCCTGGCAGCCGCAGTTATGGCGCCTCGTCGTGGAGCGGATCGAAGCGCCCAGCCCCTCCCAGCGACTCGACACGGTCCTCGCTGAACTGCGCCACAGCGACATCAGAGTGGCCCTACCGCCGCGGCTCTCGCTGTTCGGGCACACCCGGATCCCGACGTCGGAGTTCCGTCTGCTGCATGCTCTGGCCGCTCATGTCGAGGTGCACCTGTGGCTGCCCCAACCCTCGGCCCGACTCTGGGAGTCACTGCGGCCGCTGGTGAGCGGTACCGGGCAGGTCCCGCGTGGCGAGGACCGCACCGCGGCTCTGGTCGAGCACCCGCTGCTCGCCTCGTTGGGGCGCGACAGCCGCGAGTTGCAGCGCACCCTGTTGACGCTGCCTCCGGCGACTGATGATTCGGTCGATACCGCCTGCCATCCGCGGCCCGAGACCCTGCTCGGGTGGCTTCAGGCCGACCTGCGCGGAAACGTCCTGCCGACCGACCGCGACCGCCGCGATCGCGTCCTCGACCCGGCGAAGGACAGGTCGGTCCAGGTGCACGCCTGCCACGGCACGGCACGGCAGGTCGACGTGTTGCGCGAGGCGCTGGTGGGTCTGCTCGCCGACGACCCGACCCTGGAGCCTCGCGACATCTTGGTGATGTGCCCCGATGTCGAGGGTTTCGCCCCTTTGTTCGCGGCCGGGTTCGGGATGGCGGAGGCGGCCGGGCCGGACGACGAGGAGTTCACCCACCCGGCCCACCGACTCCGAGTCCGGCTGGCCGACCGGTCCCTGACCGCCACCAATCCGCTGCTGGCACTGGCCGCCACTCTGGTCCATCTGGTCGGGGGCCGGATGACCTCCGTCGATCTGGTCGACCTGGCCTCCAGCGAACCGGTTCGGCGACGCTTCGGGTTCGATGACGAGGACATCGAGCTGGTGGCCGAATGGGTGGCCGCGGCCGGGGTCCGGTGGGGTCTGAACACCGATCAGCGGGCCGGATTCGGCCTCGACCTGGCCGACAACACCTGGCGTCGGGGGCTGGACCGGCTGCTGCTCGGGGCCGCGATCTCCGAGCAGCAGCGGGCGGTGGTCGGGCAGGTGCTGCCGCTCGATGACGCCGCGGCCGACCTGGACCTCGTCGGCAGACTGGCCGAGTTCGTCGATCGTCTGCACGCCTTCGAGCGGGCCTGTGCCAGAGCGCGATCTGCCGAGGACTGGTTCGGGGCCCTGGGGACCGCCGTGCACGGCCTGGCCAGCCCACCGAGCGACCAGGCCTGGCAACTGGCCCAATTCGATCGGGAGCTGGCCCGGATCTCTGGTGCGGCCGGCTCCGGCACGACGCTTCGACTGGCCGACCTGCGCGCGCTGCTCACCCAGCGTCTGGGGGGGCGCCCGACCCGCTCCAACTTCCGTACCGGGACCCTGACCGTGTGCACGATGGTTCCGATGCGTTCGGTACCGCACCGGGTGGTCGCTCTGGTGGGCCTGGATGACGGGGTCTTCCCCAGGATCATGACACCGGACGGTGACGATGTCTTGGCGCGCGATCCACAGACCGGAGAACGTGACCTTCGAGCCGAGGACCGACAACTCTTCCTCGACGCGGTGCTGGCGGCTGGCGAGACCCTGATCATCACCTACACCGGAGCGGGTGAGCAGACCGGGCTTCCCCGCCCACCGGCGGTCCCGGTAGGCGAACTGCTCGACGCACTCGATGACACCGCGAGCCACCCGCGCCCCCCGCGTACTGTGCGCGACGCCGTTCTGATCCAGCACCCGTTGCAGCCCTTCGACGCGCGCAACCTGGTGCACGGCGCGCTCCAGACCGACCGCACCTTCTCCTTCGACCGGACCGCCCTGGAGGGTGCGAGGGCGGCGCGGGGGCCCCGTGAGCCGATCCGGTCACTGGTCCCGACGCCGCTCTCCCCGGAACCTCCGGATGATCTCTCCCTGGCGGACCTGCGTGACTTCTTCGACCACCCGGTCCGGTTCTTCCTGCGGCACCGGCTAGGGATCTCCGGCAGCCAACGTGCCGGCGACCTGCCTACCGGGATCCCGATCGAGTTGGACGGGCTGGAGAAGTGGGCGGTGGGCGACCGCATCCTCGCCGACGTGCTGGGCGGATTGGAACCGTCCGCCTCGATGCTGGCCGCCTTGCATCGAGGACAGCTGCCCCCCGGCAGACTGGGGACCCGGACCCTCGAGCAGGTCGTCAATGGGATCCGTCCACTGCATGCACTGGCCCTGCGCTTCCAGACAGGAGAGCCGCGCACTCTGGACGTCGACATCACTCTGCGAGACGGCCGCCGACTGACCGGAACCGTCTCTGACCTGTACGGCAACAATCTGGTGCGGGTGACCTACTCGACGCTCTCGGCCAAGCATCGACTCGGCGCCTGGCTCGACCTGATCGCCCTCCGGCTCGGCCACGAGGACGAGTCCTGGGTCTCACATGCGATCGGTCGTTTCGGACGCAATGCCCGGCACGCCCAGATCGGGCCACTCGATGAGCGTGCCGAGGACTGGCTGTCGGTCCTGGTCGATCTGTACGACCGGGGCCGGTGCGAACCGCTCCCGCTGCCGCTGAAGACCTCCCTGGCCTGGGCCGAGGAGGATCGTCGGGTCCGGCGCGGGATGACGGCGGATCCGATCGAGAAGGCCTCGAAGGAATGGGTGACCGATCGGTTCGCCGAACGACCGTTTCCCAAGGAGCAGGACGACATGTGGCTGAGCCGGGCCTTCGGCGCCTCCGCAGACCTCTCGGTGCTGTTGGACCGGCCCCGCGACGACGAGCTCTTCGACGAGACTCCCGGTGCCGAGTCCCGGCTCGGGCAGTACGCCCGGCGGCTCTGGGAACCGCTACTCGACGAAGAACGGATGGGGGGACTGTGATGGAGCCGTTCGACCTCACCGGCCCGCTGCCGGTCGGTACGACTCTGCTGGAGGCCTCCGCCGGAACCGGCAAGACCTGGACGATCGCGGCTCTGGTGACCCGCTATGTCGCCGAAGGCGCGGCCACCCTCGACGAACTACTGGTGGTGACCTTCGGACGGGCCGCCAGCCAGGAGCTGCGGGATCGGGTCCGCGAGCAGCTGGTGGCGGCCGAGCGAGCGCTGTCGGCGCCCGACCAGGTCCGAGACCCCGATGTGCTGATCGCGCATCTGCTGGCCGCCACTCCCGATGAGATCGCCGTCAGGTCGGCTCGGCTGCGCACCGCCCTGAGCAACTTCGACTCCGCCACCATCGCCACCATCCACCAGTTCTGTCAGCAGGTGCTGCGCAGCCTGGGCGTGGCCGGCGACACCGACGGATCGGCACGCTTGGTCGAGGACCTGGACGACCTCCTGGTCGAGGTGGTCGATGACCTCTACCTGCAACGTTGGTCCGGGGATGAGCCCCCTCCGTTCCCTCGGAGCACCGCGATCCTCCTCGGCCGCAGCGCGGCGGCGGACCCCCAGGCCGTGCTGGAGCCGAGCGACCTCGCCGACGACCCGGCCCCCGGTGAGCCATTCAACGAGGCTGCGGCCAAGGTCCGGTTCGCGCGGGCCGTACGCGCCGAGCTCGAGCGACGCAAGCGACACCTCGGCCTGCTCGGCTACGACGACCTGCTCAGTCAGCTGGCCGATGCCCTGGCCGATGCGGACGCCCCGGCCAGGCACCGGATGCGGGAGCGTTGGCAGGTCGCCCTGGTCGATGAGTTCCAAGACACCGACCCGGTGCAGTGGCGGGTCTTCGAAAGAGCCTTCACCGGGGTCCGGACCATGGTCCTGATCGGCGACCCCAAACAGGCGATCTACGCGTTCCGCGGCGGCGATGTGGTCACCTATCTGGAGGCGGCCGGAACGGCCACCGAGGTGGCCACTCTGGGCAAGAACTACCGCTCCGACCCGGCCCTGGTCACCCAGGTACAGACATTGCTGGGTGGTGCCGCGCTGGGGGACGACCGGATCGTGGTGCACGACGTGGAGACCGAGCGTAGCGAGGGCCGGCTGGTCGGTGCCGGAGCCCCGTTCCGGCTCCGAGTGGTCACCCGGGAACACCTGGCCAGGCGCGGGCGGGTCGGGGTCGCCGACTATCGCCGGTACGTCTTCGAGGATCTGGCCCGCGACGTGAAACGGCTCCTGACCGGTGGGGCCACCTTCGCCGGCGATCCTCTGGAACCGCGCCAGGTGGCGGTACTGGCCCATACCAATGCCCAACTGCAGCAGGCCCAGGCGGCGTTGCTCGCGGTAGGTGTCCCGGCCGTGGTGTCCGGTAACGAGAGCGTCTTCAAGACCGCGGCGGCGGGCGACTGGCTGGTGTTGTTGGAGGCGCTGGAGCAGCCGCATCGCATCGACCGGGTGCGGGCCGCGGCGCTGACCCCCTTCTTCGGGCACACTGCGGCCGACCTCGATCGAGGCGGGGAGGGCCTGGCAGACAGTCTGGCCGAGAAGATCCGGGGCTGGTCGGACCTGATCGCCCGTCGCGGGGTGGCCGCGATCGCCGAGGCGGCCACGACCAGCGGACTGCTGGGCCGGGTACTGGCCAGGGTCGGTGGTGAGCGGCTGGTCACCGACCTGCGGCACATCGGCCAGGTACTGCACCAGGTCGAGTTGGACGAGCGGCTGGGACCGGTGGCGCTCGCCGGGTGGCTGCGTACCCAGATGTCGGAGGAGAAGGTCGAGGTCGCTGCCGAGCGGACCCGCCGACTCGATTCGGACGCGGCCGCCGTGCAGCTGGTCACCGTGCACCGGTCCAAGGGATTGGAGTATCCGGTCGTCTATCTACCGTCGTTGTGGGACCGGAACGTTCGTGATCCGAAGGTCGCGCTGTTCCACTCCGCCGATCCCGGTGTCCCCGAAGGGCCCGGCGCGGTGCTGCGCCGACGACGCAATGTCGGCGGGCCTGCCTCGGCACGGTGGAGCGACGATGTGGCGAAGCATCGTGCCGAGGACGCGGGCGAGAGCCTGCGGATGCTCTATGTGGCGCTTACTCGGGCCCAGAGCCAGGTGGTGGCCTGGTACGCCCCCTCATCGGTGAACACGCCGACCGCTCCGCTGCACCGGATGCTCTTCGGACGCCGGCCGGGATCCACCGACGTCCCGGACGAGTGGCCGCTGTATGAGCCCGAACGGATCCCCACCATTCTGGATGTGTGGGCCTCTCTGGGTGGCCCGCAGTGGGAGCCGGCCGACCTGGCCGAACCCGACGACGAGGCGCTGCCTGGCGACGAACGACCGCTGACGGTGCGTACCTTCGCCCGGAGCATCGACACGAACTGGCGGCGCACCTCCTACTCGGCGCTGAGCGCCGTGGTCGAGCATCAGGCTCCGCTGCTGAGCGAGCCCGAGGAACCGCTGCTGAGCGACGAGCCGGACGGTGAGGAACTGGGCGGGGCGGAACCCGAGCCGGCGCTGCCGATCGGTGATCGAGTGCCTTCACCGATGGCTCAGCTCCCGGTCGGGGCGACGTTCGGTTCCCTGGTCCACGCAGTACTGGAGCATGCGGACCCCGCGGCTCCCGAGTTCGGCGGGGACTTCGCCGCCGAACTACGCCACCATGCGACCGAGCAGCTTCTCTGGTGGCCGGTCCCCGTCGAGGTGGACGAACTGGTCGAGGCGTTGCTGGTGGTGTGTGCCAGCCCGTTGGGTCCCTTGGCCGACGATCTGACTCTGGCCCAGATCGGGATCGGTGATCGGCTCCGCGAACTCGACTTCGAGCTCCCACTGGCCGGCGGCGACGCGCCGGGACCGGAGAACGGCTCGGTCACCCTGGGCGACCTGGCACCGGTACTGCGTCGCCATCTGCCGAACGATGACCCGGTCCGTAGCTATGTCGAGCAGTTGGCCGACCCCGATCTGGCCGGACAGCATCTGCTGGGCTATCTGACCGGCTCGATCGACGTGGTGCTGCGGGTCGGCATCGGCCCGCAGCAGCGTTACCTGACCGTCGACTACAAGACGAACTGGCTGGGTGGCGCCGAGGTCGAGCTCACCGCCGAGCAGTACCGCCCCGAAGCGCTGGCCGCGGCCATGGCCCACTCCGACTACCCGCTTCAGGCCCTGCTCTACACCGTCGTCCTGCACCGCTACCTGCGCTGGCGCCTACCCGACTACGACCCTGAACGACACCTGGGGGGCGTGCTCTACCTGTACCTGCGGGGCATGTGCGGGCCGGACACTCCACGCTCGGGGGATGCCCCTTGCGGAGTGTTCAGTTGGCAGCCGCCGGTCTCACTGGTGGAGGCGGTCTCGGAGTTGCTGGACGGACGGATCCCCAGAGGTACCGACGATGAGTGAGCTGTTCGAACCTACCGACGCCTTCGACCATCGGTTGGCGCTGCGCGGTACCGGTCCGCTGGCCGAATTCAACCGTGCCGGTGTGCTCACCGCCGCCGACGTGCATGTGGCCGCCACGCTGGGTCGGCTGGTCGGTGAGTCGGAGCCCTCGGTCCTGCTGGCGGCCGCGCTCGCCGCCCGAGCGGTACGGCACGGCTCGGTGTGCCTGGATCCGGACACGGTCGCCGATCTGGACCGAGACCTCGGTTGGCCCGAACCCGAGCAGTGGCGAACCGCGGTGAAGGCCAGCCGATTGGTGACCGAACGCCTACTCACCCTGGAGCACGGCCTGGTCTACCTCGACCGGTACGCCCGGGACGAGATCGCCATCCACGACGATCTGCGCAGCCGACTGGCGCGACCGACCCCCGAGGTCGACCGAGAGCTGCTGGCTGCGACCTTGGCTCGGGTCTTCCCGACCCAGGGCTACGCGGAACAGCGCGACGCCGTGGAGTCGGCAGCGGGGCGCTGGGTGAGTGTGCTGACCGGCGGCCCCGGTACCGGCAAGACCACCACCGTGGCCGGATTACTGGCGGTCCTGGGCGAACAGCTGGAGCATCGGGGCCGACCCGCCCGGATCGGGCTGGCTGCCCCGACGGGCAAGGCCGCAGCCCAGTTGGAGGCCTCCGTGGCCCGCGAGACCGCGGAGCGCGGGAACCTCGGGGACGGCAGCCGGCTGACGGGCGTCCGGGCCACCACCTTGCACCGGCTGCTGGGGTGGCGGCCCGGTGCGGGTACTCGGTACCGGCACGACCGGACCAACCGGCTGCCACACGACGTGGTGGTGGTGGACGAGACCTCGATGGTCTCGTTGTCGATGATGGCTCGACTCCTGGAGGCGATTCGACCCGACGCGCGCCTCGTCCTGGTCGGGGACCCCGATCAGTTGGCATCGGTCGACGCCGGGGCGGTGCTGGGCGATCTGGTCCAGGGTTTCGGCGAGGGGCCCCGCTCCCCCGTGGTCCGGCTGCGCACCTCACACCGGTTCACCGACCGGGTCGGCGAGCTGGCCCGTGCGGTCCGTACCGGCGATGCCGATGCCGCGATCGGGGTGCTGCGCTCCGGATTCGAAGAGGTCGAGTGGGTCGAGCAGTCACTGGTCGGAGCGCATTCCGAACCCTCCGCCTCGCTTCGTACGGCCCTCACCGCAGGTGCCCGGGCGATGCACGATGCCGGGCTGGCGGGCGACGAACAGGCCGCACTGCGGGCACTGCGCGACCACCGGTTGCTGTGCGCGCACCGGGAGGGCCCCTTCGGGGTACGCCGGTGGAACCGTCAGGTACAGACCTGGCTGGCCGAAGACCTGGGCGAGCCGATGCCCGGCGAGCAGCAACCCGGTCGGCCCCTGTTGGTCACCGCGAATGATCCCTCACTGGGGGTCTTCAACGGTGACATCGGAGTCCTGATCCGGCATCAGGGACGCTTACGTGCGGTGATCGACGGGGCCGGCGGGGCGCTGCTGGTCGAGCCGAACCGACTCTCCGACGTCGAGACGGTGCACGCCATGACGATCCACAAGTCGCAGGGCTCTCAGGCGGCCGAGGTCACCGTGGTGCTGCCCGAGGCCGACTCCCGGCTGTTGTCGCGGGAACTCCTCTACACCGCCATCACCCGGGCCCGGCACAAGGTCCGGCTGGTCGGAACCGAGGAGTCGTTGCGCGCCGCGGTGGCCCGCCGGGTGCAGCGTGCCTCCGGGCTCCAGGTCCGGCTGGCCGAGTCATCCTGACCCGCGTGTCCGGCTCTTCGCGTCACATACCCGAAACGATTGCGGGTTAGGGTCGAGGCCATGCCGTACCTGCTGCGAGTCAAGCTGCCCGACGTGCCCGGTTCGCTGGGCCGTCTGGCGAGCGCCATCGGTGCAGTGGCGGCCGACATCGAGGCGATCGAGATCGTCGAGAAGACCGATGGTCATGCCGTCGACGACGTCTTCCTCGAGGTGTCTCCCGGCACCATGCCCGACTCGGTGGTCTCCGCGGTGTCGGCACTGGACGACGTCGAGGTGCTCTGGATCAGCCGGTATGCGGGGGGCGGGAACGTCTTCATGGATCTGGAGGCGGTCGAGGCGATCACCTCGGACCCCGCCTATGCGGTGGAACGGCTGATCGACCTGGTGCCGCTCACCTTCCGTACCGACTGGGCCGCCCAGGTGCGCCGCGCTGCGGACGGATCGATGGAACTGCTTCAGGTCACCGAGGCCGGTTCGGAGGACGTCTCCAGGCTCCCCGATGAGGTGTTCGACGCACCCTGTCGGCTCGTCGCGAAGGACGGCGTCACGCTACTGTGCGCGACCCCGCTCCCGGACGGCACAGTGGTGGTGGCCGGTCGCCGTGGCGGGCCCACCTTCCTCGACTCCGAGATCGCGCGGCTGGGGCACGTCGCCTCATTGGCCGGTTCCATCCAGAGTCGCTGACGGGCGACCGGGCTCCGACTTGCCTGCCAACCGGCGCAGTGCCAGGTCCTGGTGGGCGATTCGGCGCAGTGCCACCAGTAGCGGTTCGACCAATACCGTGCCCAGAACCGCCTGCCGGATGGCGTCTGCGGGATCATCACGCGGCACGGTATCGATCTCGGCCGAGGCGATCTCCTCGATCCATCGGGCGTAGCGTTCCACGCCGCCGTCGATGAGCTGGATGCCCCCGTCGCGCAATCCGGTCAGGGCCTGGCTCAAGCGACGCAATTCGGGACCTTCGGGATCGACCAGCTCCCATCCCAATCGAGCCACGAGCTCCCGGGCCTCCTGATCCCCGGCCTCCGGCTCGGCATCCTTCTCGACCGGCGGCTGCGAGATCAGCTGTGCCGTCCCGATCGCCTCGAAGACATCGGCCGGTGGATCGTCGTGCACCGCCAGTACCCGCTTGGCGGTGGCCACGCTGAGACCGCCTACGCCAAGCAGCGCGCGGACGAGTTGAAGTCGTGAGACATGGCTCTCCTCGTAGCGTGCCTGAGTGGCGGAGGTTCGCTCCCCGGGCGGCAGCAGCCCCTCACGCAGATAGAACTTGATGGTCGGGACCGAGACCCCGCTGCGAGCGGACAACTCTGAGACGCGCACCCACACCCCTTGCGTTAGCTAGTGAAACCGTCCAGCACTGGACAGTGATGCTATCCAACTCTCGGGGGGAGGGCATGCGTACCCGACGTTCGGAGGTGGCTCGGGCCGGGCGAAACAGCGGATCGTCAGTCGGTCCGCTCAAGCAGGAACACCGGGATCTCGCGGTCCGTGGAGTCTTGATAGACGGCGTATTGCGCCCAGGTGTCCACGGCCCGCTGCCACCACTCGGCTCGTTCCGCTCCGGCGAGGACTCGCGCGGAGTAGGAGTGCTTCTCCGCGCGATCCTGAAGGTCGACCTTCGGATGGGCGACGAAGTTGGCGTACCAGGTGGGGTTGTCGGGGGCTCCGCCCTTGGAGGCCACCGCCAGATAACGACCTTCGTGTTCGACCCGCATCACCGGGTTCTTGCGTAGTTTGCCGGACTTGACCCCGACCGAGGTGATCACCACGATCGGGTCGTCGCTGTCGCCCAGCGTGTTGGCCCGGGCGCCGTCTGAGGCCTCGAACTCGGCCACCTGATCGCGTACCCACTCGGAACTACTCGGTTCGTACTCTCCTTGAAGTGCCATACCGCTACAACAGCGCAGGCCCCGTTCTTCTTCCGTTACCCGGTGGCTAGCCTGAACCCCATGAGTGCGATCGAGGGCGTCAGCGAGATCTTCGACCCAGCCGACTGGGACGAAGTGCCGGGTTTCGAGGGGTTGACCGACCTGACCTACCACCGGGCCAAGGAACACGGCACGGTCCGGATCGCCTTCGACCGGCCCGACGTGCTCAATGCGTTCCGCCCGCACACCGTGGACGAATTGCTGCTCACCCTGGAACATGCTCGGGCCAGCGCCGACGTCGGCTGCGTGATCCTGACCGGCAACGGTCCCAGCGCCAAGAACGGCAAGTGGTCGTTCTGCACCGGCGGTGACCAGCGAATCCGCGGCAAGGCCGGCTACCAGTACGAGGTGGACGGGGCGGCTGCCACGGAGCGAACCGGCGCCGAGGAACCCAGCCCGATCGACAAGGCCAAACTGGGCCGCCTGCACATCCTCGAGGTGCAGCGGCTGATCCGGTTCATGCCCAAGGTGGTGCTCTGCGTGGTGCCCGGCTGGGCGGCCGGTGGCGGCCACTCGCTGCATGCGGTGGCCGACCTGACCCTGGCGAGCCGGGAGCATGCCCAGTTCAAGCAGACCGACGCCGACGTGGGCTCCTTCGACGGTGGCTTCGGTTCGGCATACCTGGCCCGGCAGGTCGGTCAGAAGTTCGCCCGCGAGATCTTCTTCCTCTCCGAGACCTACGACGCCGAGACCATGCACCGGATGGGTGCGGTCAACCGGGGGGTCGAACACGCCCAGCTGGAGAAAGTGGCGCTGGACTGGGGCCGCAAGATCAACGGCAAGTCCCCCACCGCCCAACGCATGCTCAAATACAGCTTCAACCTGATCGACGACGGCCTGGTCGGCCAGCAGCTCTTCGCCGGTGAGACCACCCGACTGGCCTACATGACCGACGAGGCCGCCGAGGGTCGCGATCAGTTCCTCGAAAAGCGCGACCCCGACTGGTCGCCGTACCCCTGGTACTACTGACTCTGCCCGTTTGCACAGGCCAGACGGGGTTTAGGGCCGCATAGTCCGCATTCAGTCCGCAAAAAGTCCGCGAGATTTCGACGAGAGCCACCGATGAGCGGGGTTGATCGTGCTTCCTGAGACCGACCTTCACCGGATCCGGCTGTGGGCGCGTGAGCGCGTGCCGGAGCACCTCTGGGACGAGCTCAAGGTCGAGGCTGACGTCGCGGACCGGCACGTCACCATCGTCGAGGTCCGGCCGCCTTGGGATGGCGTGGGCGAGCCCACCCGGTTCCCGATCGCCCGCCTGTGCTACACCAGGACGACCGGGCTGTGGTCGATCTACTGGCGCGATCGCAACCTCAAGTTCCACGAGTACAAGCGGAAGGCGCCGAGCAAGAACGTGCAGTCTCTGCTCGACCACATCGAGGACTCGGGCGACCCGATCTTCTGGGGTTGATCCACCGCGGGTCGCTCGCCGACGATCGGGTAGCTCGGGTTGTTGCTCATCTTCGGGCGAGCGGGAACGACGTGTCCGTTTGTCACTTATTAAGAGACAAACGGACAGCCGGCCGCCTTGTCCGACACTGAGGCGCGAGCCAAACGCTCAAGCTGTTCAGTTTCTGCAACTGTTCGAGTAACCTGAACATCAGCCCGAACTGAACGGAGCGCCTCGTGGATGACCTGCTGGCCGCACTTGTGCCTCGATTCGAGGAGTACGGACTACGCGTCGACGCCCACCAGCCACGCAAGCAAGATGCCGGCTACGACCTGGACCTGGTGTTGTCACGAGGCGGCGCACACCAAGCGTTTGCGATGCAGCTCAAAGCTCGCCCGACGCTCTCCAACCTCGCTCCGCTTCGCACGCATGGGATCGGCTCAATCCCTCTACTCATCGGAGCGTCCTCGGTGTCGCCTCGTTCTGCCGACAGCTTCAGGCGCGCAGGGATCCAGTTCATCGACACGGCAGGCAACGCTTCGATCCGCTTCGGTGAGGTGCTCATCGACGTTCGGGGGCGTCGAGCTGACATCAAGCCCTCGCAGCCCGAGCGCGAGAGAGGCGGCAACCTCTTCAGCACGGCGAGGTCCCAGGTCGCCTTCGCGTTGCTTCAGTGGCCGAGGTTGTGGAAGAGACCGCAGCGCGAGATAGGCGAGGCTGCAGGCGTCTCACTCGGCCAGGCCAATGACGCCCTCAGGATGTTTCGTCAGTCCGGATTCGGGCCGGGGGGGCACAGAAGCGACTCCGAACTCTTGGACCTCTGGGTCGCGTCGTTCCCGCAGGGACTGGGCCAGAAGTTGACGCTGGCCACCTACCGTGGCTCGGTCGACGAGTTCAGGAACGTCGACGCGGAGGATCCAGTCTTCATGGGAGGTTCTGCGCTGTCCGGGGAACTTGCCGCCGACGACTTGCTTCGACCGGCTTCGCTGACGATCTACGTGGCGGGGCTCGACCCGATGCTGCCCGTGAAGAACCGTTGGCGCTCGGACGGCGAGGGCAACATCACCGTGCGCCGCAAGTTCTGGACGACGCCACCCCACGAGTCGCAGGACTACGACGGCCCGCTCACGGGCCTGCGCAATGCACCAGCCGTCCTGGTGTACGCCGACCTCATGGCAAGCGACGATCCCCGCGTTCGTGGCGTGGCTCCAGAGTGGAGGGGACGTCTTGATCGACACGAATCTGATCGCTGAAGGGTTCCTCGATCCGATCATCCGCGTGGTCGAGCAGATGCTTGAGCAGGCCCCGGAGCTGGACCCGAGTCAGGTCATGCTGGTGGGTGCCTGGTGCCGTGACACCCTGCACGCTGCTCTCGGACACGACTTCGACACCCGAGCGACACGCGATGTCGACCTCGCGCTGGCCCTATCGGATTGGAAGCTCTACGAACGCCTCGCAGCGGTCTTCCCCGCCGCAGCAGACACTGGCGTCGCTTTCCGGATCGCGGGGCTGGTGGTCGACCTGCTCCCCTTCGGCGAACTGGAAGATCCCGAGGGGTTCGTCCGTCCGCCACAGCGGGACGACGGCATCCCGGTCTGGGCATTCACGGAAATCTTCGACAGTTCGCAGCCCCTGGTGCTCCATCCTTCCCTGACGATCCAATGCCCGACGGTGCCCGGTTACACGGCAGCGAAGTTGGCCGCATGGCTGGACCGATCCGCATGGCGCGAGGCGAAGGACGCCAACGACCTCGCCCTGAGCACGTACTGGTACGCGGAGTCGACGGAGCTTGGCAACCGGCTCTATGAGACTCCGGAGGGCCAGCAGATCCTCATTGCCGAGGAAGCCGATGTCCCGCGTGCAGCGGCCCGCATGCTGGGCGCCGACGTCGCCGATCTCATCGGGCCTGTGCGCCTCGCCGAACTGCTTGAGCGTTGGCCGGGCAACATGGAGATGCTGGTCCAGAACTTCGTGATCCCCGCTGCCTCCCTGAGGACACACCCACTGCCCCGTCGGCTGGAGATCATCCAGGCGCTCACGCGCGGCCTTGCGGGGCCGATCTGATCGGCGGACCTCACGTCTTCAGCGAGTCCCTCATGAGCTCCGCGGCGGCCGCCCGTGTCCGGTCCTCCGCCGTCGGCCACAGATGGCTGTAGGTGTTCAGCGTGGTCGTCGCCGACGAGTGCCCGAGCGCCCTCTGCACGGTGACCACGTCGCAGCCGGCAGCGATCAACCCGGAGGCGTAGAAGTGCCGCAGGTCGTGCAGGCGTACGTGCGGCAACCCGGCTGACTTCCGGGTCTCCCGCCACCGCCAGTCGATGTCGTTGTCATACATGGGCCCGTCGCGGACGGTGAACAGCCAGCGGTCCGACGCCTCGTCCGGCAGGTACGTGACGATGTGGGATCGCAGCATCTCCACCAGGTCGTCGGGGAGGTGGACGATCCGCTCCGAGCCGTACTTGGGCAGGCGGACGGCGTACGTGTCGCCGTGGCGCTGCAACTGCCGCGACACAGCCAGTTGTCGCCGGACGAAGTCGATGTCGCCCACCTGGACACCCGCCGCTTCGCCCTTGCGCAACCCAGCGAAGGCGCACAGGGCGACGTACGCCCGGAAGCCGTGCCGGGTCGACACCCGGTTGCTGTCGGCGTGCGCCAACAGCATGCCGATCTGCTCCACGGTCGGGATCCGCATGACTGCCTCCACCTTTCGGCGTCTGGGCAGCGTGACGCCGACGGTGGGGTCGGCGGCGATCACGCGATCCGCGACCGCGGCTCGGAAGACCGAGCGCACGATCACGAATCGCGTCTTGATCGTCGTCGGCGCCCACTTCGTCGACATCGACTTCACCCACGTCTCCACGTGGGAGCGCCTAATCACCTTCAGCGGCAGGTCTCCGAACGGCACCGACCTCGTTGCCAACTCCGCGTTGGCCCGCGTGGACGCCACCCACAGCTGCCGCGGTGCCCAGGCGTCGTAGAACTGCTGGAAGGTGACGTTCCCGGCCCTGGGGTTCACGTAGGTCCCGGAGTGAAGGCTGGCCGTGACCTCGTCGAGCCACGCAGCGGCATCGACCTTGCGGGCGAAGTGGCGCGACCGTTCGCGACCGGTGTCGTCGCGGTAGCGAGCACGCCACGTGCCGTTGGGTCTCTTGGCGATGCTTCCGGCCATGGTGTTACCCCTTCCGAGATCTCTTCATGATGCGCCGGAGGTCCGACACATCTCGTGGTGCTCAGTGACCCTGTGGACGGTTGGCCTGCTCGGTGAGCCAGAGCACGACATCGGCGCGCCAGTAGCGGACGTGGCGGCCGATCTTGAAGCTGCGCGGCCCGCAGCCGAGGTGGCGCCAGTAGCGCAGGGTGCCTTCGGGGACGCGGAGGATCGCGCAGACCTCCTGGAGGCTGAGCATCTCGTCGCCGAGGTTGTTGCGGCGACCGTCGTCGGGGTTCATCAGGGTGGTCATGGTCGTGCTCCTTGCCAGTCGATGAGGCCAAGCGGTTCTCAACCTCATTCATGAGGTGCACACCCACTCTCTATCGATGTTCAGCGATAAACTGCGGTGATGCTGACGGTGAAGACGGTCATTGAGCAGGCCCGGAGGCGTGCGGGTGCCTCGCAGCAGCAGCTCGCGCTGTGGGCAACGACGCAGCAGTCATCCATCTCGGAGTACGAAACGCGCAAGAAGTCGCCCACCCTCGACGTTGTCGAACGTCTTCTGGACGTCATGGAGTTCGAGTTGGCCATCAAGCCGGTCGTCTTCTTCGAGGACCGGGAGGACCCCGGGATCGGCACGTACGTCGTGCCCGAGAAGTTGTGGTCGGTGCCGATGCCCGACTGCTTCAGCAAGATTCAGGTCGCCGGGATCCTGCTCAAGTCCAAGAGCACCCGCGTGTGGGACCTGTCGGTCGAGGCTGAACGCATCGACTACTACGAGTGGGTCATCGTCCGTGGCATGGTGCATTTGATGCTGGACTCCGTCGACGGCATCTTGTTGATGCAGGTGTGGGATCGCCTGGACATCCCCGACGTGATCCGGGCCGCGTGGCAACCGGTCATCGACGCGGCGACCATCTCCCAGGACACCGCTCCGCGTGACCCGGCCGGGTTCAGTGCCTGGATCACCCGGGAGGTCGGCTTCGAGTGGCGGCCGATCCGCACGCGCAAACGACGGCCTCAGAAACCGATCCCTCCGCGCGACCCGAACTCACCGCTCAACGTCTGGCGCCGGTACTCCTCGGGCGACGACTGACGGCGTCTCATGCTGCCGTAGCGATCCACGGCGTCGAGCGCCTGCCGCTTGGCGTGGGCAGGTCCGAGGTCGGCACGGTCGCGACTGAACACGTTGACCCACTGCTGACGGGCGTCTTCGAGGGAGTCGGTCACGACGTGGGCGGTGTTGCTCTCGCGGCCGCGTGTCAGAGCGACGTACGCCGCCGCGGCGCCGGTGGTGTCGCTCAGCGCAACGTGGGCACGGTTGACGGTGTCACCCTGCGCCCCGTGCACCGTGGTCGCGTACGCCAACTCGACGAAGCGGGTCGCGTAGTCGGGTGGCACCTCGCGCTCTCGCCCGTGACCGCACAGCAGGAGGGAGCCGTCGTCGCCCATGCCAGTGACGGTCCACGTCTGGCGGTTCGCAACCTGGAGATCGGAGTCGTTGCATCGGGTGGCAACTCGATCCCCGAGGCCGATCCGTTCGCCAGCAGCGGTGGTGATCGCAGCGCCTTCTCCCTCGGAGCCGTGGTGGTGTTCGCTGATGACGGCGTTGAGTGCGGCGACCTGCTGGCGGGTGTCGGCGACGATCAGCTCTCCCTGGGCGCCGGCTGCGGCCAGGGCTTCGGTGCGCTCGACCTCGGAGGGGTGGATGACGATCTGGCCGCGCCGATGCAGCGCGTCGAACACTCCGACGGGGTCCTCGCCGGTCCGCATCCTCAGACTCAGCGCCGCATAGTCAGGGTCGGCGAACCGGTGCACCGTCTCCAGAGTGACGACGGGGCTGGGGTGCGCCCAGGTGACGGCGTGCTCCAGGGCTCCACCGCGGCCGACGGCCGAGAGTTGGTGGCGGTCCCCGACTAACGCCACCCGCGCGCCGGTCTCATCGGCCACAGTGAGCAGCGCGTAGGCGGTGTCCTGGTCGAGCATCCCGGCCTCGTCGACGAGCAAGAGGTCACCCTGCCGCAACTGGGCAGCGCCGTGAGGGGTCGGGTGCGGGTCGCGGGTCCAATGGCCGTCGGCGTCCCAACGCCACCCGTGCTGATGGATCAACCACGCCGCCGAATGGCCCTCTGCATCGGTCTCGGCCGCGGCCACCTGGGCCGCTTTCAACGTCGGGGTCACCATCATCATCCGCTGCCCCCGCGCCGCCAACCGCTGCTGCACCGCGCGCAGCGCCGTGGTCTTCCCCGCCCCTGCCGCGCCTTCGACGACGACGAGCCGACCCTCACCCGCGAGGGCACCGACGACCTCGGCCTGCACCGGGTCGATCCGCACCAGCCCACGCCCACCCACGTAGGCGCGGTTGGCCGGCTGGGTCGAGCGTCGAGCCAGCCGGGCGATCAGATCAGCCTCGACGTCGAGGACGCGGGGCGAGGTGAGCGTACGCACGTGCTCCGGCACATCGCTCGCATTGAGGAGCCGGCTGCACCGGGCGACCGCCCGGGCGGTGATGTCCTCGGCGAGCTCGGCCCGGACTGTCGTGTCGGCGACCAGGCAGGTCTGGGCGAGCAACGCCTCGGTCTTCCCGCGGATGTCCGCGGCGTTCCAGGCCGACCGCTTCGCGCCGAGGATCGAGAGGACCAATTCTGCCGCGGCGTCGCGATCTACCCACCCCGGGCGGGTGCCTTCCAACACCACCGGTCCGGTCGGATCGCGGTAGCCGAGGTCACGCAGCTCCGAGGTCCAGTGCGCCACCAGCTCTCGCCCGTCCTTGGGGACGACCTTGTCGGGACGGGCTTCGGCCCACGCCCGCCGGTCCCACACTTCGCGCAGCCGGGGGCCGGGTTCCTCGCCGGGGTGTTCGCGGCGCCAGGCGGCTTCGTAGCGGTCGACGTTGCGGTGGATCTGTGCGGTCCGGGCGCTGAACGCACCCACGTAGGGGGCCAGTTCACGGATCTCGTTGGTCTCCGGGTCGAGGGTGAGGCCGTGGTGCGCGAGGACCGTCCGGAAATGCGGGTCGGTGGCCACGGCTGCGTGACCGATGCCGTTGATCGCCTCGATGCTGTCGCGGACCCCCACCGAGTGGATGCCTCTCCACTTCCCGGCGGCGAACACCCGGGCGTTGATCTGCAGATGCAGGTGACGGTGCGGGTCCCCCGCCCGAGAGGTGTGGTGTCGGATCACCGCCGCCTCGATCTGTTCGACCGGCACCTGAACCTGCCGCCCCCGAGGACCCACCCGGGTCGTCGCGTGCTGGGCGACCCATCCGACGATCTCGGTCGCTGCCTTGACCTGGGCGGCGTCGAGCGCGGCCGAGATCTCCGGGTGCAGCGCAGCGGCCAGCGACCAGGTCTTCGGCCCGTTGACCACCACCTCGACGAACCGCAACGCCTTGTCGTCGGATCGGAGGCGTCCCTTCGCAGTGCCGGTGTCAACGTCGATGCCGTCGACCCACTGCTCATAGGTCTCGCCATCCATGTCCTGCTTCGTCTCGACAGCGACCCCACCCTCGGTCGTCTGCGCGACCAGACGGATGGCGAGGCCGTCGCCCTCGGCCAGGTAGTAGTCGTCGTAGCGGGCGCAATCGCGTTCGAGGTAGGTCCGCGCAGCCTTCGGTGCACCGCGGTAGAACTTCACCCCACCGTGCACCCAGACCACCGCCTCCACGACGTCCGTCGACAACCAACGGACTCCTAGAAATGCCGCGTGGGCCGCCCCACCACGGGCGACCCATCTACGGTCCTTCGTAGCATGCGTGCCGCTCACGGAGAAGGCTTGTCGCGGGCAATGGCAGGGTGAATGGCGGGAGATTCTGGGGGCACTGCGAAGCCAACGGTTGCCAACGATCTGCGACGTGGGGATCTTGCGGAACTGCCGAGGGTGAGCGTCAGGATCAGTCGTCGGTAACGCCCCCGCGGCTCTCCCAGGAGCCGAAGTTGGTGCCGGCCTCTGACACCCAGCACCTGAACGGGCCGACGGACAAGGGCGCGAACGAGGCGTTGAAGGTTGCCTCGCTGGTGGGCCGGATGGTAGCCGGCGCGGACAGCATCGACGATATGGCGCTGCTTCGCCATGGCGGGATGGGCCGTGTCTTCACCCGTGCCTACCCCAGCTTTCCGGAGGCGCTGACCGGCCCGGCCCTCCGTCACGCACGAAGAGCCGGTCGAGCACTCCAGCCAGCGATTGTTCATGCCGTCACGCGACCGCAACGAAGGTGTCGTCGCTGAGCATGCCCGGGGACACGGCGAGGACGCCGTCCTGCCAGTCCTTCGCAGGCACCTCAAGCAAGTGGTCGCCCTTGACGGACGCACCCTTGTACACCGTCGTGAGCGAGTCGAACTCGTCCTCGGCGATGAAGAGGGTTGAGCCACTCGTGGAGTCCACGGTCGTCCCGTCGGGGGCCACGAACTTCACGGTGGCCCACGGCGTCGATCCCTGCTCGTCGTCGCCGCTGTACGTCGCAGTGATGTTCACCGAGAGCAGGACCAAACCGGACGCCGCGTTTGAGCCGAAGGAGTCCGAAGGTACGAGCTTGACGGAGTTGATCCTCACGCTCCAGTCGTCCCCTTCGATCGTGGAACCGATGGGCGCGGGGTTGTCACGGGTCGTGCCGAGCTCCGCGTCGGCAGAATCGCCCGCATCGGAACCGCCCTTCTCCGAGGCGCCCTCGTCGCCGTGCTTCGGGCTCGTCACGGAGGTGTCGGTGGACTCATCGACGGCCTCGTCGACCACCCCGACGAACGCGACGTTGATGAGCAGGGCGAAGATGACCGCGAGCGCACCCAGGACAATGCCCGCAAGGGCGAGGCCCTTGCCGGCGTTCACCTTTTTGGACTTGGCCAGGCCGATCGCGGCGAGGACCGCGCCGCCAACGCCCAGCAGAATCCCGAGAACGTTGAGGACGGGAATCCAGCACCCCAGAAGGCCGAACAAGGCCAGGACGAAACCTGCGGTGGCGATCCCGTTGCTGCCCGTCACGGGCGACGGGGCCGGACCGCCAGAGGTCGGGACGGACGCGGGTTGATCAGTGTGAGACATGGTTCTCCAATGGTTGTTGTCAGTCCCCCGGCACGGTGCCGAGCAGACGCTTCTCGTTCGACGGGGGTGACGTGAACGCCACGGACCAGGGCGGAGGCGGCGCCCCAAGCCGCCACCCCCGCCCGCTCTCTCAACCCGGTACTTCCCCCACGAGTGCCGGTGTCGCCTCCGTCGAGAGCTCCGATTCCCTTCAGGAGTCGGCTGGAGTCGGTGGCCCTCAGGCCAGCTGGATGAGCTGCCAGGTCACTGCCTGTCGTGCATAGGGGGGCATGACGTTGCCCTTCGCGATGGGTGCCGTCGTGGAGGGATTCCCCACGACCTTCCAGACGCCGCTGGCCGGGCAGATCTGTCCAGTGCGTGCCGTGGTTCCGATGTTGGTCATGTCGCGGCTCCTTGTCCGTCGGTTTCCGCCGTCTGTGTCGACGGCTGTACCACCGTGCACCCGATGACCGTTGCGACCTGGGAATGAAGGTGTTTACGGGGCTAAACACACTTGCCAGCGCATGAAGACGAGAGATTGCCTAGGGTGAAGGTCACGAGAGAGGAGGGGTCAGTGAGGACGACGATCACCATGCCGGACATCGCACGGCTCGCGAACGTCACGCGCCAAGCCGTCACGAACTGGCGCTCGCGGCCCGCGAGCACCCCCTTTCCCAATCCGCGGAGCACCGTCGCCGGGGTCGAGCACTTCGCCCGCGACGAGGTAGTCGACTGGCTCGAGGCCACCGGGCGCGGCCACAACACCGACGCCCGTCTCGATGCCCCCGCGATTGCGTCCCCCGGCGACCACGATCTGGGGAGCGCGCTCGTCCTCCTCGCGTTGCGTGCAGCGATCGCCGAGGACCTCGAACCTCTCTCGGCCGACGAGCGCATCGCACAGGCTGTGCTCATCGACCCGAAGGACAGCTGGCTGGCCTCCGAGGTTCGCGAGGTGGCCCATCTGGACGCGCTCGCCAGGTATGCGGACGAGCTGCTCGGCGCCGCCTACGGCCCGGCCGACGCGCTGGACCGCCTGTACGCGACCCGCGCCGCTCGTGGGGCGCGAGGCCTGAGCGACGACCTCATCTCCCTGCTCCAGGCCGTGGCCGACGCCTGTCGTACGCATCTGGGACCCGACGCCGTGGCCATCGACCTGCGACTTGAGCCCCGTGCGCGCAAGGTCGCCATGTCGTTCGCGGCCACCAGCAACACGGACCGCGCCATGGTGCGTCACCTCGTACTCGACGGCCTCACGCTGGACCCGCGGGCCGCCTCCGTGGTCAGGGTTGTCTCCGCTGTCGGACGCAACGACTCCGACGCGCTCGATCTGGCCGACGAGACGGCGCTCGACCTGAGCGAGGGTCAGGTCGCGATCATCCTGGGGCCGGCTTCCGCACTCTGCGACCGGCTCACCCGAGACCTGTACGAAGCTCGCCGCGCGACGCTGGAGATGGGCAGTCTGGTTGCCGCGCTCAAACTTCCTCGGGGGATGTGGCGCGCTGCTCACCGGCAACCCCTGGGTCTGTGGGTCCTACGCGGAGGTACGCCCCGGCACGGGGCCCTGGTGGCCGACGTCTCGGGCCTTACCACGGACACCGAGGAGCTTGCCGCGGACATCCTCGGCGCCCTCGAGCAGACGCACGCTCGCGCCTACCGCTACGGCCGTGTCGTCACGTACAACGACGTCTGGGCCCGCGACACCGTCGTTCCTCCGGGCATCGGCGCCGTCACCGCGCTCGCTCCTCGACCGACGTCCTCGTACGACGCCCTCGTCGAGGCCACGCTCGTGACGCGTGAGCCGGTGGAGGGAATCGACGTGACCGCGGCGCCTGGCGACGCGGGAGCACGGCCAGCCCCGCGGTCGCTCGGCGAACTGGTCGACTCGAAGGCAGTCAGATTGCAGAATGGTTCGCGCTTCGCGCCCGAGGACCTCGACGCGGGTGGCTCGATCCGTGTGCTGACCGTGGATGGACGTGACTTCAGCTGGAGCATCGACCCTCTGGTTGCGGCGGACCGGTACCCGCATGCCGTACGCACTGAGCCCGGTGACGTGGTCTTCTCAACCTCTCCCCCGCGCGCGGTCGTGGACGAGGAGGGCGGTTCGCGCGTCGCGTCTCCGAGCCGGATCCTGCGTGTCGACCCGGAGCGCGCCGGCATCGGGCCGCGCGCGCTGGCGGCGGCGATCACCCAGCTCGCGGCCAGCAGCGAATGGAAGACGTGGCCGGTGCCAGCCGTGCCACGCGACCAGGTCTCCGCGTTGGAGGAGGCCTTGGGCAGCATCACCGACCATCTCGCCGAGCTGCGCCGCCGCGAAGTGGCGGCCACCAGCGTCATGACCCACGTACTCAGAGGCGTGGCCGAAGGTTCGGTCACGCTCCCCCCACTCGTCAACAAGAAAGCAGGCTGACATGCCACCGCGCAAGAAGGCGGAGCCCACGGCTCCGTCAACCATGAAGGAACTGAAGGACACGCTGTGGAAGGCGGCCGACAAGCTCCGCGGTTCGTTGTCGGCGAGCCAGTACAAGGACGTGATCCTCGGCCTGGTTTTCCTCAAGTACGTCTCCGACGCGTTCGAGGAGCGTCGCGAAGCGATCCGCGCTGACCTGCTGGGCGAGGGGTACGACGAGGGCCAGATCACCGACCTGATCGATGACCCGGAAGAGTATCAAGGCTACGGCGTCTTCGTGGTGCCCGAGCACGCCCGCTGGTCACACCTGTCGGAGAACGCGAAGGGCAAGCCGGCGATGGGCGCCGAGCCCGCACAGACGATCGGCGCGCTGATCGACGCGGCGATGGATTCCATCATGCAGGCCAACCCGGCTCTCTTGGGTACGTTGCCGCGCATCTACAACCGCGACAACATCGACCAGCGCCGCCTCGGCGAGTTGGTCGACCTTTTCAACAACGCACGTTTCAGCCGTCAGGGTGAACATCGCGCCCGTGACCTGATGGGTGAGGTATACGAGTACTTCTTGGGCGCCTTCGCCCGCGCCGAGGGCAAGCGCGGCGGAGAGTTCTTCACGCCTCCGTCGGTGGTCAAGGTGATCGTCGAGGTCCTCGAGCCCGACCACGGACGCGTGTATGACCCGTGCTGCGGGTCGGGCGGCATGTTCGTGCAGACGGAGAAGTTCATCCACGAGCACAACGGTGACCCGAAGGACATTGCGGTCTACGGCCAGGAGTCCATCGAGGAGACGTGGCGGCTGGCGAAAATGAACCTCGCCATCCACGGCATCGAGAACAAGGGACTCGGCGCTCGGTGGGGCGACACCTTCGCCCGCGACCAGCACGCGGACCTGCAGATGGACTTCGTGATGGCGAACCCACCGTTCAACATCAAGGACTGGGCCCGCAACGTCGAGGACCCGCGCTGGAAGTACGGCGTCCCGCCGGCCAAGAACGCCAACTACGCCTGGATTCAGCACATCCTGTCCAAGCTGACGCCGGGCGGAAAGGCCGGCGTGGTGATGGCCAACGGGTCGATGTCGTCGAACTCGAACGGTGAAGGTGACATCCGCGCCCAGATCGTCGAGGCCGATCTGGTCTCCTGCATGGTCGCGCTGCCGACCCAGCTCTTCCGCAGCACCGGCATCCCGGTGTGCGTGTGGTTCTTCGCCAAGGACAAGTCGAAGGGCAAGCAGGGGTCGATCGACCGCACCGGTCAGGTGCTCTTCATCGACGCCCGCGACCTCGGCCACATGGTCGACCGCGCCGAGCGCGTCCTGTCCGTTGAGGACATCAAGCGCATCGGCGACACATTCCACGCGTGGCGCGGTGCCGAGTCCGCGACGAGCGAGTACGTGGACGTCCCCGGCTTCTGCAAGTCCGCCACGCTGGCAGAGATCAAGGCGGCTGACTACGCGCTCACTCCCGGGCGGTACGTCGGGGCGACCGAGGCCGAAGCAGATGGTGAGGAGATCGAAGTCAAGATCGAGCGGCTCAGCATGGAACTGCTCGCTGCGCTCGATGAATCCGAGCGCGCGGCCGCGCTCGTGCGCAGTCAGCTGGAGCGCGGCCATGCCTGAGAAAACTCGCACGACGATCCGTGCGTTGGGAGGGCTCTTCGATGGACCACATGCAACACCTGTGCGTCGCGAGGAGGGCCCATACTTCCTGAACATTTCCAGCCTCAAGTCGGGTCGTCTTGATCTAGGCGAATCTGATCATGTGTCGGATGAGGACTTCACCAAGTGGACGCGCCGCGTGACACCGCGCGAGAACGACTTGCTGTTCTCCTACGAGACCCGGCTCGGGGAAGCGGCTTTGATGCCCGCAGGAGTCGATGCTTGCCTGGGACGTCGTATGGCCTTGTTGCGACCTGATTGCAGTGTGGTGGACCCCCGTTTCCTGCTGTACTTCTATCTCAGCCCCGGTTTCCAGCGCACTATCCAGAAGCACGCCATTCATGGCGCGACGGTTTCGCGTATCGGACTGGCCACCATGCCGGACTGGGAGGTCGTGATCCCGCAACTCCCCGAGCAGCGGGCGATCGCGGAGGTGCTGGGCGCGCTCGACGACAAGATCACCGCGAACGAGCGCGTCGTCCGGCTCTCCGATGAGGTCGCTCGCGCCCACTTCTGCGCTGCAAAGGCTGGCGGCCATGACGTGCCACTGTCTTCCCTGGCGAGCTTCGTCAACGGTCGCGCCTACACAAAGAACGCGACGGGCACGGGTCGCGTCGTGGTGCGCATCGCTGAGCTGAACTCAGGGATCGGCGTTTCCACGGTTCGTAACGACATCGAGGTACCTGACGACAACACGGTACGGCCGGGAGATCTGTTGTTCGCATGGTCGGGTTCGTTGACCGTCGCGCGTTGGTTCCGGCCTGAGGCGATTGTGAACCAGCACCTTTTCAAAGTCATCCCAAGCGATGGCAATCCGATGTGGTTGGTGAATCAGGCAGTGCGCGAGGCGCTCGACGAGTTCAAGGCGATCGCGGCAGACAAGGCCACCACGATGGGGCACATCCAGCGCCGCCATCTCGATGAACTCGTGCGCATTCCTTCCGCCGGAGATGTGAGGCGGTTGGATGAGTTGATGTCCGGCCTTTGGGGCGCCGCTCTCACAACTGAGATCGAGAGTTTGAAACTGGTTGCGACTCGAGACGAACTTCTCCCCCTGCTCATGTCCGGCAAGATTCGCGTCAAGGACGCCGAGAAGTCCGTGGAAGAGGTCCTCTGATGGCGGCGTACGGGCTCAGTGACCGGCTGGTGGTCGGCGTGGCGTCCAGCGCGCTCTTCGACCTCACGGACTCTGACGCGTACTTCGACGAGCACGGCGAAGCGGCCTACCGCATCTACCAGGACGAGCGCCTCGACGATCAGCTCCAACCCGGTGTGGCGTTCCCGTTCATCCACCGTCTGCTGGGGCTGAACGACCTGCGTCCCGACGACCCGCTCGTCGAGGTCATCGTCCTGTCGCGGAACGACCCCACCACCGGTCTCCGGGTCATGCGTTCGGTGGAGAGTCACAAGCTGCCGATCTCGCGGGCGGTGTTCACCCAGGGGCGAGCCCCGTATGAGTACATCGGGGCGCTGGAGATGTCGCTGTTCCTCTCCGGCAACCGCGACGACGTGGTGGCGGCAGTGCGCCTCGGGTTCCCCGCGGGGCACGTCCAACCGTCCCAGGCCGAGTACGACGACGCTGATCGTTCCCTGACGGTGGCGTTCGACTTCGACGGCGTCCTCGCCGACGACGAGTCCGAGCGCTTCTACAAGAATGCAAAGGCTCTGGGACCGTACCTCGAACACGAGTCGGAACACCGTCTCGAAGCACTCGGCAAGGGGTTGCTGCAACCGCTGCTGGCCGACCTCAACAAGATTCAGAGCATTGAGGATGAACGCGTGGCAGCGGACAAGGCGTATGAGCCCCGTCTGCGGATCGCGCTCGTCACCGCTCGCAATGCTCCCGCCCACGAACGCGCCATCCACTCGATGCGTGACTGGGGTGTACGGGTCAACGACGCCTTCTTCCTCGGCGGCATCGAGAAGGCCAAGGTGCTGCGGGTGATGCGCCCGCACATCTTCTTTGACGACCAAACGACCCATCTGGACGGTGCAGTAGACGACATCGCCGGGGTGCACATTCCCTATGGCGTAGCCAACGAAGAGATCACGCCATTCGAACCCGACGCACAGGCATACGAAGGAGTCTGAGAAATGGTCAGCGAAGCCGCATGGGAAGAGCAGATGCTGGAAGCCGCCTCCTTCCACGGGTGGACTCCTGTGTCCGGCAAGGACGTCGCGCCCGGCACTGACCACGGGCGTGAAGCCTGGGACGACATCGTCCTGCCCGGCCGCACGCTTGCCGCGCTCCGACGCCTCAACCCCGAGGTGCCGGGCGAATACCTCGTCCAGGCTCTCGCCGAGGTGCGGGCGCCGAAGTCGCAGGAGCCGCTGGCGGAGAACTTCCGCCTGCACCAGATCCTCGTCGACGGCTACCGTGGCGTCTCCTACGTCGACTCCGACGGCGTCGAGCAGTCCCCAACCATCCGCTTCGTGGGTCACACGGTCGAGGAGAACGACTTCCTGGCGGTCAACCAGGTGACCATCAGGTCCGCAGACGCGGAGCGACGCTTCGACGTCGTGCTCTACCTCAACGGCCTGCCCGTCGTCATCGCCGAACTCAAGCGAGCAGGCGCCGAAAACGCCGACATCTCCGCCGCGCACGCGCAACTCGGGACGTACCTGCGCGAGTTCCCAATGGCCTTCCAGTTTTGCGTGCTGTCGATCATCTCCGACGGCATCACCGCGCGCTACGGCACGCCGTTCACCCCGATCAATCACTACTCGCCATGGAACGTCGACGACGAAGGCAAGCCCTTCCGGTCGGGCTCGGGCGAGTGGGCACCCGTGCGCCTCGAGGCCGAAGACCTCATCAACGGGGTTTGCAACCAGGAGCGGTTCCTGCAGATCCAGCGCGATTTCGTCGCCTTCGACGCCGGTGCCGACGGCTACCTCAAGCGGATCGCCAAGCCGCACCAGTACTTCGCTGTCACCAAGGCGGTCGGCTCCACCGTGGCCGCGGTCGAGTCCAATGGGAAGGCTGGCGTCGTGTGGCACACCCAGGGCTCCGGCAAGTCGATGGAGATGGAGCTCTACACCCACGCCGTTGCCCGCCAGCCCAAGCTGAAGAACCCGACCATCGTCGTGGTCACCGACCGCTCCGAACTCGACAGCCAACTCTTCGAGGCGTTCAACCGCTCGCAGTTGCTCGCCGAGAGTCCGGTGAACGTGTCTTCACGTAAGCAGTTGCGCGAGGAGCTGACGAACCGGCGTACGGGCGGCATCTACTTCAGCACGCTGCAGAAGTTCGGCCTCACCGACGACGAGCGCGCCTCCGGTCTCGACCACCCACTGCTCACCGACCGGCGCAACATCATCGTGGTCGTCGACGAGGCGCACCGCAGCCACTACGACGACCTCGACGGGTATGCGCGACACATCCGGGACGCACTGCCCAACGCAGCGTTCATCGCGTTCACTGGCACGCCGATCGCCACCACCGACCGCAACACGCAGGACGTGTTCGGGGCGGTCATCGATACCTACGACCTCACCCGTGCGGTCGAGGACGGCGCCACGGTGCCCGTCTACTTCGAGCCGCGACTCATCGCGGTGAAACGGGCCGGGGAGGTCAGCGAGGAGGACCTCGACACCGCCGCCGACGAAGCAGCCACCGGCCTCGACGACGTCGAGCGCGAGAAGATCGAAAAGTCCGTCGCCACCATCAACGCCGTTTACGGCGCACCCGCTCGCCTCAAAGCCCTGGCCGCCGACATCGTCGATCATTGGGAGAAGCGCTCGACGGCGATGATCCCTTTCCTCGAGTCTCCAGGGAAGGCGTTCATCGTCGGAGCGACGCGCGAGATCTGCGCCCACCTGTACGAGGAGATCGTCGCCCTGCGCCCCGACTGGCACGACGACGCGGTAGACAAGGGCGTCATCAAGGTCGTGTACTCCGGGTCCGCCTCCGACGCCGGGCTCGTGGCAAAGCACGTGCGCCGCGAAGCGCAGAACAAGGTCATCCAGAAGCGTCTGAAGAACGCAGATGACCCGCTGCAGATCGTCATCGTCAAGGACATGATGCTCACGGGGTTCGATTCCCCGCCGCTCCACACGCTGTACCTGGACCGCCCCCTCAAGGGAGCGCTGCTGATGCAGACCCTGGCGCGCGTCAACCGCACGTTCCGCGGCAAGCCCGACGGTCTCCTCGTCGGGTATGCCCCGCTCGCCGACGACCTCAGCAAGGCCATCGCCGAGTACACCGAGACCGACCAGGCGCAGCGACCGGTGGGCCGCAACGTCGACGAGGCCGCGGTGCTCGCCCGTGAACTGATCACCCAGCTTGACGACCTGTGCGCGGGGTACGCGTGGCGTGCCAAACTGCACGGCGACACCGGCAGTTGGATCAAGGCGGCCATGGGTCTCACCAACTACCTGCGCTCGCCAGCCACGCCCGGAAACCAACCAGCCGAAGGCGAGACCGGCATCGGCGACAGGTTCCGCAAGCTGGCCAGCCAGCTCGCTCGAGCGTGGGCGCTCGCCGGCGGATCGGAGACCTTGGCGGACCTCCGTCCTGCGGTGAAGTTCTACCAAGAGGTCCGGGTGTGGATGGGCAAGTTCGACGCCCAGGAGCGTCAGGCCGACGGACGTCCGGTCCCCGAGGAGATCCAGCGCCTGTTGTCCGGGCTCCTGGCAACCTCGACGGCGACCGGCGAGGTGGTGGACATCTACGAAGCCGCGGGCATGCCCAAGCCTTCGCTGTCCGACCTCACGCCTGAGTTCACGGCTCGCACCTTGGACGCCGAGAACCCGCACCTCGCGATTGAGGCGCTGCGCGACCTCCTCACCGAGGAGACCAAGAGCGTCACCCGTCACAACCTCGTACGGAACCGGGCCTTCTCCGAGAAGCTTCGCGAACTCATGAACAAGTACACCAACCAGCAGTTGACCTCTGCCGAGGTCATCGCCGAGTTGATCGAGTTCGCCAAGGAGGTCGCCGCTGAAGGCAACCGTGGCTCCCACTTCACACCGCCGCTCAACACCGACGAACTGGCCTTCTACGACGCCGTCTCCTCCAACGAATCGGCCGTTGAACTCCAGGGCGAGGACGTCCTGGCAGAGATCGCCCGCGAACTGGTGGCAGTGATGCGCCGCGACATCAAGATGGACTGGACGGTCCGTGACGACGTCCGCGCCAAGCTCCGCTCGTCCATCAAGCGGCTGCTGGTGAAGTACAAGTACCCCCCGGACAAGCAGCCCGAAGCCATCCGGCTCGTGATCGAGCAGATGGAGAGCATGGCATCGACGCTCCTCGCCTGAGTAGGAGCCCACGGAGCTTGCTCCTGGTTTTCGGTCAACCACCCACCCCACCCGACCGGTTCGGTCGCCAACAAGAGGAGCGTCCAGTGGACTACGCCTTGAGCATCGACAAAAGACGCGTCATCTCGTTCGTCTACGACGGACTTGATCGAGTGGTGCAGCCTGCCACTCTTGGAGTCAGCACAGCCGGAAACCTCACGCTGAGGGCCTGCCAGATCGGTGGGCGGAGTAGTCGCGGCGCAGTGCCTGACTGGCGACTCTTCACGGTCGCGAAGATCGCTCAACCGGCGCTCGCTGGAGGAGTATTCACACACTTCGCCATGGGTGGGTACACGAAGGGGGACTCGGCCTTCGCCAGCATCGTCGCCGAACACTGACGACGTCGCCGGCGGTCCGCAAATAGTCCGCAAGAAATCCGGTTCCCTCCGAAACTGACCAACACAGCCGCCGACAGTCACGACCGCGTTTGCGCAGGTCAGAGCCGCTTTTCGACGATTCCCAACGCCGACCACAGGAAGCCAAAACCCGCCAAATTGCTTCCCCTGGTACTACTGAGAATCAGACGTTTGCGCAGGTGAGCAGCCGTCAGGTGCGCGGAATCTTCCTTGGCCCAGTCGGCTCGCGCTGCTACAGTTGGCGATCTGGGCTGGCTGCAAGGCCCTGGTCCAACCTTTAGGCGGGGACATCCCCCGCCACCCTCTTGAGGCGGGTTCTTCCCGCCTCAAGTCGTTTGCAGGGGTCGCGGCGTGCGTGAGTTGAGCATCTTCATCGACGAGTCAGGCGACTTCGGGCCTTTCGAGAAGCATTCGCCGTTCTACGTGCTCAGCCTTGTCTTCCACGACCAGAGTGATGACATCGGCGGCCACCTCGACAAGATCCATGAGGCGTTGGTGGTGCGGGGACTGCCGGCCAACCATGCGATTCACACAGGGCCGCTCATCCGACGCGAACAGGACTACGGTCTGCTCGACCGGGCGTCTCGGCGATCGATTTTCCGGGTCCTGGTCGACTTCGTGCGCACCTGCGACATCACTCACCACTCATGGGTCTTCAGCAAGCGCGAACTCGGCGACACGGACCAACTCGTCAGCGCGATGGCGCGCGAACTCGGCGCCCTCATCCGGTCGAACTACGAGTTCTTCCTGTCCTGGGAGCGCATCGTCGTCTACTACGACAACGGCCAGCGGGAGATCACCCACCTCGTCAACAGCATCTTCAATGCCCACCTCAACGTCGAAGTGCGCAAGGTGGTTCCTGCCGACTACAGCCTGTTCCAGGCCGCCGACCTGTGCTGCACGCTGGCGCTTCTGCGGCAGAAGATCAGCACCGTCGGGCTCACAGCTTCGGAGCGCGACTTCTTCTCCACCTCCAAGGATGGAGCCGAGCGAGCCTTGAAGAAGGGCTACTTCAAGACGCTCGACCGCAAGCGGTTCGGCGCGTAGCCCGAACCGCTCACCTGAGACAGGGCTCCCGAGTGAGCGGCCCACAAGGTTGACGTCACAAGGAGAGCGCGCCCGGTGATTGCTGGCGCGGTGCGGGACTGTCACGGCTGGCGTCTGGTGCGGTCATTCGCCGATGGCCGCCATGTCGAGCGGAGGGGTTCGCTTCGGACACGATGCCACCGACAGCTTGCTTCATCAGGTCTCCGGCCGCAGCCCGCGTGCGGTCCTCCACTGTGGGCCACAGGTGGCTGTAGGTGTTCAGTGTCGTGGTCGCGGTGGAGTAGCCCAGGGCTCGTTGGACGGTGACGACATCGCAGCCCGCTGCAATGAGACCCGACGCGTAGAAGTGCCTGAGGTCGTGCAGCCGGACGTGAGGCAGCTTGGCGGCTGTGCGCGTGGCTCGCCAGCGCCAGGTGATGTCGTGTCATATATCGGCCCGTCGCCGACCGTGAACAACCAGGCGTGGTCGGCGCCCATTCTCGGAGGCCTCCTTGACCCAGGCCTCGATGTGGGAGCGGCGGATGGCCTTGAGCGGCAGATCGCCGAATGGCACAGACCCAACGGCCAGGTCCGCGTTTGCCCTGGTCGATGGCAACCAGAGTTGTCGAGGTGCCCAGTCGGCGTAGAACTCGTCGAAGGCGGTCCTGCCTGCGTGGGGTTCGACCCAGGTGCCGTCGCGGAGGCTGGCGGTGATGTCGTCGAGCCAGCGTTGAGCATCAATGCGCCGTCCGAAGTGACGTGACCGCTCGCGGCCTCGAACCGGCAGCCCAACGGAAGCGGCATCTCGTCACATTTGAAGAGGTCGGGGCTTCTGGGCTTGCCCGCTGGATTGCCCTCCGCGACGAGTTTGGACGGGCACTCGATCCTGTCATCACGAGCATTGACTTCCGGAATGAACGGGCGAGCACAGTTCTGGCTCATACGGGGCCAGGGCTGGAGGCGCTTGGTTACCTACTGCTCCGCCGGGACGGCGTCAGCCGGAAGGAAGCCGCCGACGCGTCGCTACGTAGCCGATTGGAGCGCAGCATGCTCGACGTCGATGAGTGTGTGCCGTTCGACACAGGGGCGTGGCCAACAAGGTTCGCAGCCGTTTACAACAGCCTGAAACATGCGAACCGCGAAGCCCCAGAAGTCGTGGACGTGATGAATGTGTGGCGCGAGGGTGTCTTGGCGGTTCGCGCATGGGTTGCGCTGGAACTGGGAGTCGGCCGCGCCACCGTCGCGGAGAGGCTCCGGAACGATCCGCAGCGGTATCCGTACGTCGTCACCGACTGAGAAATCATGATCGCCCGGCACTACTGCTTGTTAGTGCGGACTGATTAGGTGCCCCCACAGGGGCTGTCCCCTGAGGTCTTCACGGCATTGCTCGGCGGATCTCGCTGATGAGAGTCGGATAGGGGTCGGTGAGGGGCTTGCGCTCGGCGCGCAGCTTCGCCTGGATGCGCTGGAGAGGCTCGCCGGCGACGTAGTAACGACCACGCCGTTCGCCGCGCGCCTCCAGCAGGCCGGTATTGGCGGCGTTGACGAGGTCGCGGGTGGCTGTTCGCTCGTCGAGTTCGGTGAGCTTCACATACGACGGCCGGGTCACGCGTAGTCCGATCAGTGCGTCAAACAGGGCGGACCCGAGGCGTTCGTTCAGCCGATGTTCGGCGACGAGCTCATCGAGTATTCGCCACTGGACCTCGGCCTCATCGAACCTGCGGCGCATGGTCTGAGCCTGCATGTGGTGCGCGCGCAGGTTGAACTTCACCCACCGCGTGGCGTCGTTGGCGGGGTTCCACGCACCGCGACCGGTGGCGGCCAGGACGTCGTAGTAGTCCTGGGTGCTGTGGCCGAGCCATTCCTCGATGCTGGAGAAGGTTGGCTCGACCACCTGGTCCTGGGCGAGCACCATCGTCTGGAGAGCGCGGGCCATGCGGCCGTTCCCGTCGCGGAAGGGGTGGATCATCACGAGATTGAGGTGGGCCATAGCCCCGCGCACGAGTGGGTCGGCGGCGGTCGGCCTCGACAGCGATTCGGACAGGCTCTGCATCAACTCGGGCACCAGGTCGCTGTCGGGGCCCGTGTAGACGTTGACGCCGCGCCTGTCGTCGCGAACGAAGATCTCGTTGGTGCGGTAGCGGCCCGGGGTCTTGGACAGGTCGTGGTCCAGGAGCATGAAGTGCATGGACCGGAGGACGGCCTCATTGATCACGAAGCCTGGCTCGGTCGCCACGTTGAGGACGTAGGTCAGGACGCGGCGGTAGGCGAGGATCTCCAGCCAGGTCTCCGCATCGGCACTGAGTGGCGGCTCGTCATCGACGGCGGCGACGGCGTCTTCGTCGCTTACGGTGTAGCCCTCGATGGTGTTAGAACCCTGGATGGCACGAGCCGTCGACGTACGCCGGAGCAGGCCGTTCCAGCGCTTGGGCGCGCGCAGGTAGTCCGCGAGCGACGCGCGCGTCTCGTGGATCTCTCCAATGATCTGTTGGTCCTCGAGATCGGGATCTGGGGTGGCGAAAAGGTCAGTCATGTCCTTATGTCCTTTATTAAGTGCCAACCCTACGGGCAAGTGCCCAAATGTCACTTAATTAAAGACAAAGCGACAGCTCTGTCGCAGCCCCTGGCATGCACTGGAGCGCAGGCTCGGGTGATTGGGCACTCACCGGCTCGCGTTCCTCATAACCCGGTGGAACCTAGGGCACACCAAAGCCCTGACCAACCCGGCGCGATTCACTGCCGATCGGTCTCGGCATTCGCCCGCGGGCCGAGGACCGACTGATTGCCACGGAAGCCCACCCGCCACGGCCAGTGCCCACGGTCGTCGGTGTAGACCAACTGAACGGCGCGCAGGACGGGACCGTAGATCGCCTTTGCCATCACCAGGTGCACAGTCGGCTCGGCGACGTCGACGACCTCAAGCGTGACATCCGGCCACGAGATGACCTGTCCGGCGACAAACCTCTCGGGCCGGTGATATGCCAGATCGTGGGCGCTTGCGTGGAGGACCTGCTGGGCCTTCCTGGGCGCCAACCCGGTCACAAGCAGTTCCGGACAGCCGATCTCGGTAAGGCCGACCGTGTAGGAGAAGCAGGGGCTCCAGCGTCCCTTCGCCACGTGCTGAACGAACCAGCCATCGGCGACGATCACCTCCCGAACCAGTTTCAGGTAGTCCGCCAGGGTCGCGTTCGGGTGGTCGCACTGCCAGCACATGAGTTCCTCATTCCGTTGGGATGGAATCTCAGACTGGTGAGTGGGTCCGACACTGATGGGGTAGTCATCCACAGGCTCGGCCGGGCCCGTCTGGCCTCGCGTAGTCAGCGGTTGTGAATCACAGCGAATCGCTGTCCCATCGCCGGCACGCCAGGGGTGACGACGCCGTTGCTGGGAGTCACCCACAACATGCCGACGTCAAGGTCATCGGGGCGCTGCGTCAGGTTGGTCCAGCGGAAGGGGATGCCCCGGCCCACGTATGGACTCGCGTCGTCCATGAGGTGCACATGCAGGTGCGGTTCGGACGTGTTCCCCGAGTTTCCGACCTCACCCAGTGGTGTTCCGGCCGTGACGCGCCGGCCGACCTGGGGCAGCACGCTGCCGCGCCGAAGGTGTGCGTACAGACTGAACACACCCTCTCCATGATCCACGATCACGTGATTCCCGATCACGAATCGGGCACCACCCAGCGTGCGCACGATGCCCTCGAGGACGGACAGGTAGGCGATCGCGGGCCAGGACTCTCGCGACCGGTGATCGCGTTGCCCGTCCGAGGCGGTGACCACCACGCCGTCCGCGACCGCCAGCACGGTGCGACCGAAGGCGGAGAACTCCTGAGGTCGACGCATGCCCTTCCCCCACCCGATCCTCTTGGGCGTGGCGTCGTCGCTGGGGCCGCAGATATCGATCGCGAAGCGCTGACCGTACGCGTGGGTTCCGTGGCTCGGGTCCTTGTCCGCAGGACTGTTGAGACCCACCCAGTCGCCGGTCACCGGGGCCGCGCAGGCATACGGCTCGGGGTCGGCCAAGGGCCGAGGACGAACCAGGGACAGCCCGAAGACCACCGCGAGCACCGCCATCGCGACCAGCCACGGCACATCGAGCACGAACTGGAGCGCCACCAACACCACGAAGAGTCGGCTGGTCCAGCCGGAGAGTCGAGCCAGCGCACGGATCATCGTTGCGCTCCGATCAGAATTCCCAGCAGAGGAACGACCCGCTCGGCAGGCACCTGGTGGTGTGACCCGTTACTGCGCAACCAACCGGTCGAGGTGAGATGACGAAGATGGTGGTAGACCTGCCCGGTCGAGCCCATCGCATCGATCTCACTGAGCTCCTTGGCGGTCTCGACTCCATCCAGCACCGACCTCAGGATCCGCAGCCGGACCGGATGCGCGAGCGCGGCCAGAGAGTCGGCCATCGCGGTCCAATCGGTGTCGAAGACATCGGCCGCGCTGCGGGTCTCCTGCCACTGGACGGGGGCGCCGCTGGGAACGGTCACCTCGCCCACCAGCATCACGCTGCCCGGATGCCGTCGGGACAGGCCCTCCAGGGCCCAGAATGTTCCGGCCTCGGGAATGCTCGCGCCCTCAGAGATGGGCGCCGCTTCGGACTGGCTGCCGGCATGGGCACCGGCAGCAGCCTCCAAGGCGGCGAGACGGCGCAGGATGTCGGCCAACTCGGCTTCAGGAACGGTCACGAGAACGAGTGTACGGAATTACGGAAATTTAAATACTCGAGGCCTTCGGCCAGAACCGAGCCCAGTGCTCAGGAGAACAATGCCCGCACGTCATCGGCGCCGAGCCCCGACCGCACGGCTCCCTCGCCGTTGAACACCGAGTCGCCGTTGAACACCGAGTCGAAGAGCTCGGCCTTGCGCTGCTTCAACGCAACCACCTTCTCCTCGATCGTGCGCATCGAGACCAGCCGGTAGACCATCACCGGTCGTTCCTGCCCGATCCGGTGCGTCCGGTCGACGGCCTGGTTCTCGGCGGCCGGGTTCCACCACGGGTCGAGCACGAAGACGTAGTCGGCCTCGGTCAGGGTCAGGCCCACCCCGCCTGCCTTGAGGCTGATCAGGAACGCATCGCCGTCACCGGACTTGAACGCCTCGATCTCGGAGCCGCGTCGCCGGGTGGCGCCGTCGAGATAGCGCACGGTCAACCCTTCCGCCTCCAGCCGGGTGCGAGCCCGCTTGAGGAAGCTGGTGAACTGGCTGAACACCAACGCCCGATGCCCCTCGGCGGCCAGTTCGACCAGATGCTCGGCCAACACGTCCAACTTCGCCGACCCCATCGACTCGTAAGCCTCGTCCACCAACGCCGGATCGAGACTCAGCTGGCGTAGCCGGGTCAGCGCGCTGAAGATGGCCACCCGGTTGGAGTCGAAGTCGTCGACCAGCCCCAGGATCGACTGCCGTTCACGCTGGAGCCAGGTGTCGTACACCCGCTGATGCGCCGCGCTCAGGGCTACCTCCAGTACCTGCTCCTGCTTGGCCGGCAGATCGGAGGCGACCAGGTCCTTGGTCCGGCGCAGGATGAAGGGCCGGATCCGGGCCCGGAACCAGGCCAGGGCCTCGGGGTCGCCGTTCTTCTCGATCGGCCTGACGACCTGCTCGAGGAACTTCTTCGGCCACGGGTAGAGCCCGGGGGCAGCCACCGAGAGCAGCGACCACAGCTCCATCAACCGATTCTCGAACGGGGTACCGGTCACCACCAGCCGGAAGGGGATCTGCAACCGGCGTACCGCCTGGTAGGTCTTGCTCTGATGGTTCTTGATCGCCTGGGCCTCGTCCAGCACCAGCCCACCCCACTCCAGGTCGGAGTAGGCCTCGGCTTCGAGCCGGAACAGCGTGTAGGAGGTGACCAGCACGTCGGCACCGGCCGCGACCTCGGCCAGGGACTCGGTTCGCCGCGCGGCGGAGGCGTCCACCACCCGGATCACCAGCCCCGGGGTGTGTCGGGCCGCCTCCGAGGCCCAGGCCGTCATCACACTGGTCGGCGCCACCACCAGGAACGGCGCGGCCCCCTGGGCCCGGGCATGGCTGATCAGCGCCAGGGTCTGCAGGGTCTTGCCCAAGCCCATGTCGTCGGCGAGGATCCCGCCCAACCCCAGGCGCCACAGGTGGACCAGCCAGCGGATCCCCTCGTGTTGGTAGGGCCGCGGCGTGCTGACGAGCCCCACCGGGTCCACCTCGGGCAGCGTCTCGTAGGCGGTCAGGGCCTGCGCCATCTCCACCCATCGCGCCGCCTCGGCGTCCACCACGCCCAGTTCGTCCAGTTCGGCCCAGAAGCCCAGGTCCCGTTGGCCGACCCGCAGCCGGTCCCGCCCGCCCTCATGGATCTGGGCCGCTGCGGCCACCAGTTCGGCAAGGCGCCGGAACTCCGGGCGGTCGGTGGCCAGGTGCAGCCCGCTCGGCAGTACCACGGTGGACTGCCCGGCGGTCAGCGCACTCAGCAGGTCGGTGAGCGGCATCCGCTCGCCCTCCACGTCGATCACCACCTGCAGGTCCAGCCAGTCGGTGGGTCCGGTCGAGTCGTCCTCGTCGGTGACGAACTGGATGGTCGGCGCCGCAACGGCAGCCCGGAAGTTCGGTCGCTGCCCGGTCTCCAGCACCTCGACGCCGTCGTGGGCCAGGAGTCCGGGCAGGTCATCGGCCACGAAGTCGATCGCCAGCGGACCGGCCACCGTGACCCGAGGTTGCAGGTGCGGCCACTGGCGGGCTGCCTCGAACAAGGCACGTTCGGTCGCCGGGCGGCGTACCGCCGGAGCAGGTTCGTTGCTATCGAGCGAGTAGTGGACGTCCCCGTAGCGCCAGCGCCACGACACCTCGGCGACCAGGCCCTGCCAGTCCACGAGCACCTGCAGCCGAGGTGGTTCCTCCTCGGTGAGCTGTAAGGAGTCGTCGGATGAGGTGACCACCAGTTGCTGGCGCAGCCGGGGTAGATAGTCGGTGGTGAAGGCGTCGCGATCGCTGGCCGGCACCTCGAGAGCGCCGCCTTGCTGGTGCACGTGCCGCAATGCCTCGGGCAGCCGTCGCTGCAACGGAGCGAGCACGAGACTCAGCTTCGGGTGCAGGGCCTTTGAGCCGGATCGCGTGGGCGCGACCAGACCCACAGAGTGCGGTTGCCTCCCCAGCAGCAGCAACCCCTCACCGGTGATGAACCGGTCATCGCGCCAGACCCCCACCCGCAACTGCGTACTCCCTTGGTCCGCCACGACGTCCAGGACCGCGTCGACCGGGTCGGCGAGCTCGACGGTGGAGATCCGCTCGCCACCGATCAGCACGATCCCGGCCTCCTGGGCCTGGGTCAGCAGCTCGGGCAGTTGCGGGCCGATCAGGCTGAGATCGATGACGTCACGAGACACCACCCCTGGGACCGCCCGAACGAATCGGCTCAGCACCGCAAGTTGGTCACGGTCATGGACGTCGTCGTACCGAGGAGCCTCGGCATGCGCCCAGGAGATCCCGGTCTTGATCCAGTTGTCTCGTGCCCCCTGGCGCATCGGCCGCAACCACAGACGTTGACCGGCCTCGGCATGGCGCCGATAAAGACGCCTGTTCGGCACGGGGATCTCGAACTGCAGCGCCAATTTCTTGGGCACGGATGCTGCGGGGCGGACCTCTTCCAGCGACTCGAGTACCTGGTCCAGACTGCGCTGCCACACCGGTGGCGCGGCCACCGCACGCATCGACTCCGCGGCCCGGACCTCCAGCAAGATCGCGACCGCATGCTTGCACTGGCTACCGACCGGGCAGTCACACACCGACTCGATGCCGGACTCATCGATCCAGATCTTGACCCGGTACGGCACTCGGCTGTTGCCGGAGACCTGCCCGATGATCACCGTCGTGTCGTCGGTGCCGGACTCCACTGCCACGGAGAGCACTCGCCGACCGACGGCGTACCCCCGACCGCGCCCGATGGTGCCATGGTCGAACGCTGCGAAGAGCACGGCATCGCTGACCATCACCCCTCGCACGACGACTAGGCTCTCATACGCCGATCCGGCTATCTGGGCGTCACAGCGTACTGTCGAGAGACGGAGCCGTTCAGGCTCCCTCTCAGAGAGTTGCGCCCATGAGTGACAAGTCTCCACGGCAAGGCATGACCAAGAAGTCCAGCAAGTCCATCAAAGAGAAGCGCGCCGAGAAGCGCGACAACGCCTCGGCGGCGAAGCTCTCCGACAAGACACCGGCCAAGAAGAAGTGACCCTTCTGGGGCTAGGTGTCGTCGGCTCGTCGGTGATGGAGAACGAGCACCGACTGCCACTCCACCCCGATCACATCCCTCTCCTCGACGCCGACCTACGAGCCCGGATCACCCTCGAACACGGATACGGCGCCCGGTTCGGTGTCTCCGATGCCGCACTGAGCCGACACGTCGCCGGGTCGGCCTCCCGCGAGCAGATCCTGGCGGACTCCGACGTCGTACTGCTGCCCAAGCCGCAGCACTCGGACGTTGCGGCGCTGGGCACCGGCCAGGTGCTGTGGGGGTGGCCGCACTGCGTGCAGGACCCCGCTCTCACCCAGCTCGCGATCGACCGGCGGCTGACCCTGATCGCCTTCGAGGCGATGAACCACTGGAGTCGCGACGGCGGTGTCGGCCTGCACGTGTTCCACAAGAACAACGAGCTGGCCGGCTACAGCTCGGTACTGCACGCACTCGAGCTGGCGGGCCTGACCGGTGACTACGGGCGCCGACTGAGTGCGGTGGTGATCGGCTTCGGCGCTACCGCACGAGGTGCCGTGACCGCGCTCAACGCGCACGGCGTGCACCAGGTCGCGGTGCTGACCAACCGGGGCGTGACGGCGGTCGGTTCGCCGATCCACTCGGTGCTGATCAGGCAGTTCGACCATGATCCGGACTCGCAGGTGAGCCACGTGATCACCGAACGGGGACGCGAGCCGCTGGCGGCGTACCTGGCGGAGAACGACATCGTCGTCAACTGCACCCTGCAGGACACCGCCAACCCACTCATCTACCTCGACACCGACGACCTGGACGCCTTCCGGCCGGGCAGTGTCATCGTCGATGTGTCCTGCGATCGGGACATGGGCTTCGACTGGGCCCGCCCCACGACATTCGACGAGCCGACGTTCGTGGTGGGCGACAACGTCCTCTACTACGCGGTCGACCACAGTCCGTCCTATCTGTGGAACTCCGCGACCTGGGAGAACAGCAATGCCCTGATCCCCTTCCTGCGGCCGGTGCTCGAAGGTGCGCCCGGGTGGGACGGCAACGAGACGCTCAGCCGAGCGATCGAGATCCGGGAGGGCCGCGTGGTGAACCCCGCCATCCTGGCCTTTCAGGGGCGAGGGACGGAGCCGCCGTACGCGCTGGCCTGACCCGGGAATCCTTGCCAGTGAGACGGATCACTGCGCGGTCCGGGCACATCCCTACCGTGGGTCTGTGCGCCCCAATATCACCGACAACCCGGCCCTGCCCCATCTGATCTCCCAGGTCTCGACCGACCAGGGACTGGACTCGGCGGCCGCCGCCACCCGTCGGTTGATCGACTCCCTACTACGGCATGGTGACGGGCCGACCACCTCGCTCGACCTGGACAAGCTGGCGCTCCGGATCAACGAGCTGGCCGACGAACTGGATGCCGATGCCCCGGCCCTGGACACCCGGATGGTCGAGATGTGGTCCCAAGAATGGACGAAGCACGACCCCACGACGGGGCTGCAGAATCCGATCTCTCCGCCGCTCATGTTCACCGGTCTGGCCGACGGCTCCGTGGAGTGCCTGATCACGCTGCCGATCGCCTACCAGGGACAGCCACAGATGGCCCACGGCGGAATCTCGGCGTTGATGCTCGACCATGCCTTCGGGGTGGCCAACGGGTGGGCCGGGCTCTCAGGCATGACGGTGCACCTCGAGCTCGACTACCGGGCACCGGTGCCGCTCTTCGTACCGCTCACCCTGCGGGCCAGGCAGACATCGGTCGAGGGTCGCAAGATCTGGACCGAAGGATCGATCACCGCCGACGGCGCGGTCTGCGTCGAAGCCAAGGCCCTGTTCATCGCCGGGCACCTGCCCCGGCCCGGCGGAGGGCCCGAACCACGCTGAGAGTGCGCATGACACCATCGGTGGGTTCATCCGACAACAGATAGGGACCCCATGCGCATCGTCGTGCTCACCGGCGCCGGCATCTCTGCCGAGAGCGGGCTGGCCACGTTCCGCGACTCGGATGGGCTGTGGGAGGGTCACGACCCGATGCAGGTGGCCACCCCCGAAGCCTTCATCGACGACCCCGCCCTGGTCCAGCGTTTCTATGACGAGCGTCGTGCCCAGCTGCGCCTCGCGCATCCCAACGAGGCACACCGGGCCTTGGGCCGCCTGGGTCGGGAACTGGGTGAGGATCTGTTCGTGGTCACCCAGAACGTGGATGACCTGCACGAACGCGGCGGTCTGGAGCAGGTACATCACATGCACGGTGAACTGAAGAGCGCCTGGTGCACCGCCTGCGGTGTCCGTCACCGCTGGGAGAGCGACCTGTCGGGTGGACCCCGGTGCCCGTCCTGCGGAGTGGCCGCCCTCCGACCCGACATCGTCTGGTTCGGCGAGATCCCCTACGGAATGGATCTGATCGAGCAACGACTCGCCGCGGCCCAACTGTTCGTCTCGATCGGCACCTCCGGTGCGGTCTATCCAGCCGCCGGCTTCGTGCACCATGCCAGGGCCCGGCGGATCCCCACCGTGGAGCTGAACCTGGCCGACTCTGAATCTTCGGGGGACTTCGACCACAGTCTGCGCGGACCGGCCAGCGAACTGGTCCCGGCCTGGGTCGAGGAGATCCTGCATGCCCTGTGAACCGTGACCTGTGAACCACCGCGGGTATCCCAGACGGTCGGATGCAACCGATGTCACCCCTCGGGCGTAGACATGGCAAGAACACTCCCGACCGGGTGTGGGTCGGGGACGGCATAGGTAGGAGGCATCGTGGACGAAGCGGAGTTCGACGAGTTCTACTCGGCGTCTTTCCAGCGTGTCTCGGTGCAGTTGTACGCCATGATCGGCAATTGGGACGAAGCCCAGGAGTGCACCCAGGAAGCCTATGCCCGAGCCTGGTCACACCGCCGGACCCTGGACCGTTCGCGCCATCCCGAGGCCTGGGTCCGCACCACCGCCTACCGGCTCGCGGTGAGCCGATGGCGGCGCAAGGGCCGAGAGCGGCGCGACCCAGACCGTGCCCTGCAGGGCACTCGGGTGCTGCCCACCCCCGGGCCCACCCACGTCGCGGTCGTCGAGGCCCTGAAACAGATCCCCGAGGCTCAGCGCCGGGCCGTCATCTTGCATCACCTCTGCGATCTACCGGTCGAGGAGGTCGCGGTCGAGGTGGGTGCCCCGACGGGAACGGTCAAAGCCCGACTCTCCAGAGGTCGCGCAGCGCTACGCGACCTGCTCGGTGACCTCGACCTCAACGAAGGAGCCGGTCATGCCTGACCCATTCGATTCGCTGCGGCAGTTGCAGGGCACCCAGAACGGAGTCCCTATGTCCGAACACGGTGCTGCGCGCGCGCGGGCACGTGGCAGGCAGATCCGCCGGCGCCGTAACCTTCTGCAGGCCACCGGGAGCGTGGCCGCAGTGGCCGTGGTGATCGGTGCGCTGAGTCTGGGTGGCGATCTGATCAGCCGTTCCCACGACCGGGCACTCCCCATCGCCGATGTACCCGCACTGCCCTCCGGTCTGCCGCTGGCCAACGGCTGGACCCAGAGCGCCCGTGAGCAGGCGACCACCGAGCAGTCCGACGCCCTCTCGTTCTGGATCTGCGGCAAGGAGGCGACCCTGCGCCCCGGGGCCAGGAGCAGCACGCTCGGCTACCGGGTCAGCGACGATGTCAGAGTCAGGTCGGTTCAGCGCTACGCCACCGACGAGCAGGCTGTACAGGCCGTGCAGGATCTGACCGATGCGATCCGCTCCTGTCCCGCGGATCCGGCGGTAGGTACCGCGGAGTTCGCCTGGACAGTGACCGCGGAGGCGAGCGGTGAGTTCAAGATGGTGCGACTGCCCACCACGGCCAATCGCAAACCCGATGGAGCCCGGACGACGTGGATCATCGCGACCGGCAACGACGTAGTACTCAGCGACGTGCAATTCCGCCGGGAGGAGGCATCGGCCGCGGAGTCGATCGCTCAGGCCGACCGTGCGGACCTGGATCCGTTGTTGCGGAGACTCGAGCAGCAGTGACCACCTCACCTACCGCACCCCCGCCAGGGGGGTTACCGACGGTTAACTTTGCGCCTACTGTGGGCGCATGAAACGCGAGATCTACGACGCGGACCATGAGGCCTTCCGCTCCTCGGTCAAGGAGTTCCTGGACCGAGAGGTGATCGGGAATCTGGAGAGCTACGAGCAGAATCACGGTCTGGATCGGGACTTCTGGCTCAAGGCCGGCGCCCAAGGCTTCCTGGGGCTGGAGATTCCCGAGGCCTACGGCGGCGCCGAGGCCGGCGACTATCGGTTCAACGCGGTACTCACCGAGGAGTTGGCCAAGGTCAACATGACGCTACCCAGCTGTGTCGGCATCCACGGCGACATCGTGGCGCCCTACCTGGTGCACCTGACCAGCGACGAGCAACGCGAGCGTTGGCTGCCGGGCTGCAACACCGGCGAGCTGCTGACCGCGATCGGGATGACCGAGCCCGGTGGCGGGTCCGACCTGGCCAACCTGAAGACCACCGCGGTCAAGGATGGCGACGGTTGGGTGATCAACGGAGCGAAGACGTTCATCACCAACGGCGGCAGTGCCGACCTGGTACTGGTCGCGGCGCGGACCAGCCCGGAGAAGAAGGCCAAGGGCATCTCGCTGTTCGCGGTCGACACCACCCTGCCCGGCTTCTCGGTGGGCCGGGTGCTGGACAAGGTGGGTCAGGACGAGTCCGATACCGCCGAACTCGCCTTCGAGAACGTCCGGGTCACCGACGCGGACCTGGTCGGTCCGCTCGATACCGGGTTCATCTCGATGATGCGGTTCCTGCCCCAGGAACGGCTCGGCACCGCGATCACCGCGTTGGCCCACGCCCGGCAGATCCTGGAGGAGACCATCGGCTACGCCAAGGACCGGACCGCCTTCGGTCAGCCGATCGGCTCCTTCCAGAACACCCAGTTCCTGCTGGCCGAGCTGGTCACCAAGGCCGAGGTCACCCAGGCTTACATCGACCAGTGCGTGATCGCCCACACCAAGAAGGAGTTGACCGCGGTCGACGCGGCCAAGGCCAAATGGTGGGCCACCCAGGTCCAGTCGGAGATCCTGGACCACTGCGTGCAGATCTACGGCGGGTACGGATTCATGAACGAATACCGGGTGGGCCGGGCCTGGCGCGACGCCCGGGTGACCAAGATCTGGGCCGGATCCAACGAGATCATGAAGCTGCTGATCGGGCGGGACCTAGGTCTGTGACCGAGGTGACCGAGAACTCGCATGCGGGCGAAGCGCACACGGAGTCGATCGGCGCCCGGCTCAACTGGTTACGGGCCGGGGTCCTCGGCGCCAACGACGGGATCGTCTCCACCGCCGGACTGGTGGTCGGGGTCGCGGGAGCCACCGACTCGTCCACCGCGATCGTCACAGCCGGACTCGCCGGCCTGGTTGCCGGGGCGCTGAGCATGGCTGCCGGAGAGTACGTATCGGTCAGCACCCAGCGTGATTCCGAGCAGGCGCTGATCGCCAAGGAGCGACGCGAATTGCGCGAGATGCCTCAGGAGGAGCTGGAGGAGCTCACCGGTCTGCTCGAGGCCAAGGGCATCGAGCGTCGGTTGGCCCGCGAGGTTGCGGTGCAACTGACCGCGCACGATGCCCTGGCCGCCCATGCCGAGGTCGAGTTGGGGCTGGACCCCGAAGAGTTCACCAATCCCTGGCACGCGGCCTGGGCCTCGATGATCGCGTTCACTCTCGGGGCCCTGGTTCCATTGCTGGTGATCGCCTTCGCACCCGCCGAATGGCGGGTCTGGACCACCGGCGTCGTGGTGGCCCTGGCCTTGGCCGTCACCGGAGGCGTCAGCGCCCGCCTGGGGCAGAGCTCGATCGGCCGGGCCGTGGCTCGGAATGTGGCCGGTGGAGTACTGGCGATGCTGGTGACCTGGCTGGTCGGAATGGCCTTCGGTACCCAGGTCTGAGTACGGGTACCGAGTCGCGCCCGCGGCGGCCGATCGGTGAGCACCGGCTGAATACGTACCCCGCCTCCGTAACCTTACGTATGTGCTCGGCATCACAATCACCGATGATTGAGATCACCCCCAGCCCGGAGGACCAGATGCCGCCCAGCCCGCACTCTCGCGACCTGCATTCGCTCGATGAGACAGCCTCTCGCCGATCCCACGGCCGGAGCCACCTGTCCGTCGCCACCGATACCGGCACGGATACGACCGTCCAGGACCGAAGTCGGGCACTCGTCACCCTCGCCCAACGCTTGGCGGATGTCATTCCGATGCCTCCGGGCCGGCTCATCGCCGATCCACTCAGCATGCGGGGTCTTCAGGAGCTGCTCACCGCTGCCGCGGAGGGTTTGGCGACTGTCGTGGACGGAGACCTCGAGTTGCTGCGGTTCACCATCGGACCGACCATCGAGGTCGGCCAGAACCCACTGTGGCGGCAATTGCTGGAACTCTCCGCCGACCACCTCAGCCATCCCCGAAGTGCGTGAGACCGGCCTACGGAGAAGACCTCCCACCCCGGGCTCGTCCTCAGCCCGAGGCGCCACTGGCACCGACCAACGCAGCCACCTGGGCCCGGGAGGTGAAGTCGAGTTTGGTGAAGATGTGTTCCACATGGGTATCCACGGTGCGCCGTGAGATCACCAGCTCGGCCGCGATCTCACGGTTGGTGTGGCCCTGGGCGATCAGCAACGAGATCTCCCGTTCACGGGGGGTCAGCGAGAACCGTTCTAAGGGATCCGGCCGACTCGGCAACACCAGGGGAACCACCTGCATCGCCGCCGCTGTCAGGTCGGCTCTGCTCATGGCCTTGCCCTCACCACTCAGCACCTGCCACCGTTCCGACCCCAGGCTGATCTCGACCTTCGCGACACACCGTTCGTGCAGATCCACCATGCTGTGAAAACCCGTCATGTGCCGACCCAGGGGCGCGGAGAGCCCCACACTTCCACCGAGCAACCTGGCGGCCAGTTCATCCTGACCTCGCGCCTGCGCGATCCACGCAAGGATCTCCACCCCCCAGACCACCCCCAGCGGCGCATTGATGGTGTCCAAGATGGCCAGCGCGGCCCGGGCCAGCTCGCCGGCACCGGCCAGATCGGCCACCGCGAACGCGTTGGTGGCCCGCAGGATGTGCACCCAGGAGAGCAACAACTGCTCACCATGCTCGTCGCAGTGTCGTTGTGCCTCCAGCAACGCTTCCTCGGCAGCACTCGTCCGCCCGGCGAAGCAGAGCGCGCTGCCCAGATTGAGCAACGCATCAGCCAGAAATGGATTGAACCCGTCCAGGCCCCTTTCCAGAGCGACCGCCTCGATCAACACCTGGACCGCCAGGTCGGTGTTGCCACGATGCAACTCGGCCATCCCCCGCTTCTGCACGGCATGAGCGTGACTGGCTCGGTCCCCCGCCTTGCGGGCCAGTTCCTCGGCTCGACGCAGCATCGAGATACCGCCCGGAATGTCGCCGTCGACCGAGGCGAGGAAGCCCATCACCCACATGGCGGCCGAACGATCGGCGTCCGAGGCCTCCAGTTCCAGCAACCGACCCAGCCACACCCGCCCCTCGTAAGGAAGCCCGCCCGAGAGCCAGACCGCGTAGAGATCGGCCGCCAGTCTCAATCCGACGCTGGTCCGGCTGGGGTCGTCCAGGCAGAACGACAATGCTCCAGAGATGTCGGCGTGGTGCCACAACGCCCGGTCCAGAAGGGCGGGCTGATCGGGACCGAACCAACCGGCAGCCACATCGGCGGCCAGGGCCGCCACATAGGCACAGTGCGCGGTCAACACCCGGCTCTCCTCGCCACTGTCGCGCAACCGCGCGCGGCCGTAGCTTCGGATCACGGCCAACATGGTGTAGGCCCGGCCGTCGAAGGTGATCACCGACTTGTCCACCAGTTCGGTCAGGACCCGCCAGATCTGAGCACTCGGCAGGCTGGGATCACCACACACCGTCTCGAGGGCTTCCAGGTCCACCGTGTTCCGGAATACCGACATCCGAGCCCACAGGAGCCGGGCTGCCGGCGAACACAGGTCGTAGCTGTGCGCGATCATCGCCTCCAGACTCTGGTGACGTTCCGGAGTCGATCGGTGTCCGGGCACCGTCTCCGGGAGCCCCCACTGTGCGTGCTCCAGCAATGTGTGCACCGACAGCACCCGCGTACTGGCCGCCGCCAGTTCGATCGCCAGCGGCAACCCGTCCAACCGCCGGCACAGCTCGACGATCAGCGGCACATCGGCGGCCTTCAGCAGAAACCCAGGGTTGGCCGCTGTGGCCCGCTCCACGAAAAGAGTCAGTGCATCGCTCCAGCGGGTACTCCCCTGGGCGACCAGTTGCAGTGGTGGTACGGCACGCACCACCTCCCCGGGCAGGCGCAGCGCCTCGCGACTGGTGGTGAGGACCGAGACCGAGGCGCAATGCTCCAACACCTCGCTCACCAGGTCCGCGCAGGCATCGGTCAGCCGGTCGCAGTTGTCCAGGACCAACAACAGATCCTGCTCCGCCAGGAAGATGCCGAGATCCATCGGCGTCGCGCTGGAGGTGCGCGGCTTCCCCAGAGCAGCCATCACCGTGGACGGCAGGAGCTCGGCGTCGGTGACCCCGATCACGTCCACGAAGCAGACCCCGTCTCGGTGGCGATCGCGCACCTGACGGCCCACCTCACGGGCTAGTCGCGACTTACCGACCCCACCTGGTCCGGTGAGGGTGACATGGCGATGCCCGGCCAGAAGCCGTGCGACCTCGTCAAGGTCATGCCCCCGGCCGACCATGGCGGTCAGATCGGCACGAATGGTGCCGCGCCGCCAACCACCGGCTGTCGTCACTGATCTCCTCTGAAGATGTGCTGCGGCGCTGGTGCTCGCACCCCCGCAGAGTACGTGACCCACGCCACCGCCAGCCCGATCGGTCTCGCCCGCGCGATAGTGGGAGGACCCGTCTCCACCGGTTTCTCACCGCATCGACCCTCGTCTCCGGTTCACCGTGTCAAGCCGCGGAAGGCTCGCTCACCGTCGGACCTCGATCCGTGACGCGATGCCACGACTCGACGTCAGGCTCACCTCAAGAGCGCCGTCCGCGCCCACCTGAGTACGGATCGTCCCGTCCTCGCCACAGAACATCGGACTCAGGTTGCGATGGGAGAGGGAGGCGATGTGCGCACCCCCACCAAGCCGCAGCACCTCGGCCAGCGCCAGCGTCATCAACGGGCCGTGAACCACCAGCCCGGGATATCCCTCGGTACCGGTGGCATAGGCCAGGTCGTAGTGGATCCGGTGCCCGTTGGCGGTCGCGGCGCTGAAGCGCATCAGCTTGGTGGGATCGGTACGGAAGGACCATCCCTCGACCTGGCGTTGCAGCAGGCCGCCGACGAGGGGAAGCGCATCGGTCCGGATCGGCCCGGGAGTGGCGACCGACGCGTCGCGGTAGACCAGATCCTGATGCTCGACCAGCAACAGGGTGCCGCCCTGGTCCGCGAAGTCGGACCTGACTCGGACCACGACGAACTCACCACTACGCCCGCTCTTGTGCTCGATCGCCGATACCCGATCGGTGCGGTGGACCCTGGCCCCCACCAGGAGCGGGGCATGGAAGTCCACCCGGCCGCCCGCGAACATCCGTCGTGGTTTCCCCAGGTCGGGGATCAGGCCACCGGTGAGTGGATGCCCATCCGCGCCGGTGACCGATGCCATCGGCCAGGAGGGCCAGGCCACCCAGTGCCAGAGCGGAGGCAGCGGATCCCCCGCCCCCGGTACCGGCATCCCGTTGTCGAGGAGAGCGGCCAGGGACTGGACCCGGGCCGGTTCCAGCACTCCCCAGGTCTCCTCGACCGGAAGCTCGTCCGGGATCTCGACCCGGTGTCGCTGTGTCATCCTCGTCCGCCTTCCAGAATCCGCCGGGCTCGATCCAGCACTGGTTTGTCGACCATCGCGCCGTCCAGCAGCAGCACCCCGTCACCACCCGTCGCCTCGACCGCCGCCAGTATCCGCTCGGCCCAGTCCAGCTCATCGGGGTCTGGGGCGAATCCATGCTCGCTGCCGTTCACCTGGGCCGGGTGAATGCAGAGCTTGCCGCCGAATCCGAGCCGCCGGGCCAGCGCCACGTCAGCGGCCAGCACCTCCGGTGCGTCGACTCGCACCGTGACCCCGTCCACCGGCGCCACGATCCGAGCCGCAGCCGAGGCCAGTACCAGGGCGCCCCGGGCCGCCAGCAGGGCCTCCGAATCGTCGGGAGACACCCCGATCTCGTGAGCGAAGTCCAGCGAGCCGAAGGCCAGCCGGGCGACACCGGGGTGGGTGGCCAGACCCGGGGCGGCCAGCACTCCGGCCGCGCTCTCCACCAGCGCTACCAGGACCGATCCGGGTGCCAGCATCGAATGCACCTGTTCGAGTTCGGCCGTCGAGGTGGCCTTGGCCAACATCACCACGGCCGGCACCTCGCGCAGCGCAGTCAGGTCCGCCTGATGGTCGGGGGTCCCCACCCCGTTGATGCGTACCCCGAGGGCCACTCGGTCCTGCAGCGCGGCCCGCACCGCGATTCGGGCCTCCGCCCGCTCCCTGGCGGGGACCGCATCCTCCAGATCCAGCAGCACCAGCCCTGGACCCGCGGCCGCTGCCTTGGCGAACCGCCCGGGTCGGTTGCCCGGAACGAACAGCATCGTCCTCGACTCGGCTGCCCGTCTCAGTTCCGGAACCGGCTCGGGTCTCATCGGAGCACGCCCCGACGAGTAGCGGATCCACGCTCGCTCGGGCCGTCGGCAGCCACCACGCCGGCATCGTTCAGACGCCCGATCTCGGCCTGGTCGAGACCCAGCACGTCAGCCAATACGGCTTCGGTGTCCGCGCCGAGCGTCGGGGCCGGTACCGGCCCGGCAGCGTGACCGTCCCAACGCGCAGGACGTCCGGTGGCCAACATCGGTCCGACACCCGGCTGGGCCACCTCTCGGGCCACCGAGTGTTCATCGGCCCGGGCTCGTCGGGCTGCCTCGGCCATGTCGATATAGGGGCTCCACAGCACCTGAGCCTTGCTCAGCAGGTCGCTGAGTTCGGCGAAGGTGCGCCGACCGAACCAGGGTCTCAGCACGGCCGCGATCGTCTCGCGGAGTTCGTAACGGTCGCTCTCCAGATCGAGATCGACTCCCAGCACCTTCTCCAAGGCACTGAAGACGGCCGCGGTGTCGGTCACGCTACGCAGCGCTCGCCACTGGTGTCCGGTCAGCGCCACGACCATCACCCGCCGTCCGTCCGCGCTCTCGAAGTCGACGCCGAAGCAGCCGAACATGTGGTTCCCCTGACGTGCCCGGGCCGCGCCGGCCGCCTCCGCCTCGGCAAGCCACCCCATGCTGCCGACCCCAGCCAGGGCGACATCGCCCAGAGCGAGTTCGACCTGAGAGCCGAGTCCGGCCGTGGCCCGCCGGTGCAGACCGGCCAGGACCGCGGTCGCCGCGTTCATTCCAGTCAGCAGGTCCCAGGTCGGCACCACGTGGTTCACCGGTACCTCGGTCTCCATCGGGCCCGTCATCTGCGGCACCCCGACCTCGGCGTTGATGGTGTAGTCGACGGCGGGGGACCCGTCGTTGCGGCCCTGGATGTGCACGTGCACCACGTCGGATCGACGGGCCTGCAGTTCGTCGTAGCGCAGCCGATGGCGGCCCACCATGTTGTCCACGAAGACCCCGTTGCCGGAACCCGGTGCGGTGGCCAGTGCCAGCAGTAGCTCTCGCCCCTCGGCGCTGCGGTGGTCCACCGCGACCGATCGCTTGCCCTTGTTCAGGTTGGCCCAGAACAGACTGGCCCCGGTCGCCGCCAGCGGCCAGCGGGCGATATCGCTGCCGCCTCCCGGAGGGTCGACCCGGATCACCTCCGCCCCCAGCTGGCATAGAGCCATACCGGCCGAAGGGGCAGCCACGAAGGTGCCTGCCTCGACCACTCTGACTCCGCTCAACGGCGTACCCGGCGAGCACGAGGCCGCGAACCGGGAAGTGGATGGACTCATCGAACTACTCCTGAGGGAGAGGGGTGAGGGGTGGACCGTCGACAACGGCCGTGGACGGTGGGTGGTCAGGTCGGGGGGTGCCGCGACCGAGCAGCAACAACGACAGGAGTCCGGCCGCCGAGGCGAGTGCCACGATGCCTACCGCGCTCGCGGTTCCCAACGGCTCGACCAGGCCGCCGACGGTGGCGGCGCCGAGGCTGCCGCCGAGCGCGAACAACAGGTTCGACGTTCCCAGCGCGACTCCGCGCACGCCCGGGTCGACGGCACCGGCAACCGTGGCGCCCAACGCCGGTTGCCCCAGGCTCATCGAGAAGATGACCAGGCAGAACGCAGCCACCAGTAGCACACCCACCAGTCCGCTCGGCAGCCCCGCCAGATCACCCAGCACCCCACACACGAGGGCACCGGTACCGACCGCGACCGCGACCACCAGCGACCGATGGTGGCCCAGCCGGACCAGCAGCCGGCCCGCGAGGCCCGGCATCAACAGCGAGACTCCGACCCCCGGTAGCAGCGCCAGACCCACCTGAAGCGGACTCCACCCGTGACCTGCCAGCACCGCCGGGACCGTGATCAGGAGCGCGAACCAGGCCGCGAGTACGGGCGCCACTCCGAGCGCACTGCGTACGATCCGCCGGTTTCCCAGCACCTGCTCCGGCAGGAACCCGCCCGGATGTGCCCGCACGTGTCGGGCCGCCAGGGGCAAGCCGAGACACAGCATCAGCACACCGATCAGCGCTGCGAGCCAACCGGTGGAGGGCGATTGCAACAACAGCACCGCGCCTGCGGCCGCGGTGCTCACCACCACGGCGCCGAGCACGTCGAGCCTGGCGCCGGTTCCGGGTACGTCCAGCGAGCGCCACAACATGGCGAAGGCCGGCAATCCCAACAGCGGCAGCGCCATCACCGCCCGCCAGCCGAGCAGATCACCGATGACACCGCCCAGGACCGGCCCCAGCGCCCCCAACACGGTTGCGAAGCCATGGAACCTACCCAACGCGAGCGAGCGCTCGTCGTGATCGAAGAGCCCGCTCAGCAGCGCCGGTGCGAGCACCGGCAGGCAGGCCGCACCGATGCTGTGCACGATCCGACCACCCAGCAGTACCGCGAAGTCGGGGGCCGAGACCGAGATCAAGGCACCGATTGCGTAGAGACCCATCGCGATCGCGAAGGGAATGCGGATGCCGACCACGTCGACCAGGCGCCCGTACACCGCCGCCCCCATGGCGAAGGCCAACGCATAGGAGGTGATCAGCCAGGCTGCGACCCCGAGTCCGACGTCGAACTCATCCGCGATCAGCGGCAACACCAACGAGACGCCGGTACTGCCCAGCGCGGTCATTCCCAGCAGCAGGCCCAGCAGCGACGGGACCCGGGCCGAGACCCTGGTCGAGGCGTTCAGCGCAGGTCCGGTTCAGTCTGGGCACGCACCTGGCCGGAGGTGACGCCCGGAGCACACTCCACCAACTCCAGACCATGGGGCGTGACGTCGATGACAGCCAGATCGGTGATGATCCGTTGCACCACCCGCAGGCCGGTATAGGGAAGCGAGCACTCGTGGACGATCTTGGCCGATCCATCGCGGGCCACGTGCTCCATCAGCACGATCACCTTCTTGGCGCCGTGGACCAGGTCCATCGCACCACCCATGCCCTTGACCATCTTGCCGGGAATCATCCAATTGGCGATGTCGCCTGCCGCCGAGACCTGCATCGCGCCGAGGATCGCGGCATCGATCTTGCCGCCCCGGATCATCGCGAAGCTGGTGGCCGAGTCGAAGTAAGAGGCTCCCGGCTGGACGGTGACCGTCTCCTTGCCGGCGTTGATCAGGTCGGGATCCACCTCGTCGTCGTAGGGATAGCGCCCCACTCCGAGGATTCCGTTCTCGGACTGCAGCACCACCTCCACGCCCGCGGGAAGATGGTTGGGAACCAACGTGGGCAGTCCGATCCCGAGGTTCACATAGCTGCCATCGGTCAGCTCGGCAGCGGCACGCGCCGCCATCTGGTCACGATTCCACGCCATCAGAGTGCTCCCTCATCGCCGCTGCTCTGTTCGGTCACGGTGCGCTTCTCGATCGGCTTGACGGCCGCCTGCTCGGGGGTGAGCGGCACCACCCGCTGCACGAAGACGCCTGGCGTGTGGATCTGATCGGGGTCCAGCTCGCCGGGCTCCACCAGATGTTCGACCTCGGCGATCGTGACCCGGCCGCACATAGCAGCCAGCGGGTTGAAGTTGCGCGCCGCCTTACGGAACACCAGGTTCCCGTGGCGATCGCCCTTCCAGGCACGGACCAGGCCCACGTCGCACCGGATCGCCTGCTCCAAGACGAAGTCGCGGGCTTCGGTACCGCTACCGAACGACCGCACCTCCTTGGCCGGGGAGGCCATCACCACCCTTCCCTCGGCGTCGTACTTCCAGGGGAGCCCACCCTCGGCGACCTGGGTGCCCACTCCGGTGGCGGTATAGAAGGCCGCGATTCCCGACCCACCGGCTCGCATCCGTTCGGCCAGGGTGCCCTGAGGGGTCAGCTCCACCTCGAGTTCACCCGAGAGGTACTGCCGCGCGAACTCCTTGTTCTCGCCGACATAGGAGGCCACCATCCGACGAAGTCGGCCGGCGGCGAGCAGCTGCCCCAGGCCCCAGTCGTCGACTCCGCAGTTGTTCGAGACGACGGTGAGGTCGTCCGCGCCGTTCTCCAACAGCGCGTCGATCAGTACATACGGGATCCCGACGATGCCGAACCCGCCCACCGCCACCGACGCACCGCGTGCGACGTCCGCGATCGCCTCGCGGGCCGATCCGCTCACCTTGTCCATGACAACCTCCTCGACGTGACGTCGGTCCCCCGCTGGGTAGGTCCGACCTTGAGTGATGTGCCGACCGTCTGGAACCGCTCCGGCGAGGTCACGCGACGGACCAGCTGTCGGCTCCGTCGAGCAGCCGCTGCAGGTCCCCGTCACCCTGAGCCGTGGTCGCCGCGCTCACCTGGCCCCGGGCCAGGTCGTCGAAGACCGGACGTTCGACCGAACGGAAGATGCCGATCGGAGACCGCTCGAGACGATCCGCGTCGGTCAGCCTCGACAGGGCGAAGGCGACTCCGGGGTCGGGATCATGAGCGTCGTGGACCAGTATCTGGCCCGCGGTGACTTCGTCGACCTCGACGATCTCAAGGTGACCCGTGGCGGTGCGTAGTACGCCCTTGGTGCCCAGCCCATCGCTGCCAGGGGCGCCGAAGCGGATCGGTTCGCCGTGCACCAGCGGAATGATCGCCTCCACCTTGCCGGCGGGGTCCTTGATCGCCTCGAATGCACCGTCGTTGAAGATCGGGCAGTTCTGGTAGATCTCGACCAGGGACGTGCCCCGGTGAGCGGCGGCAGCGCGCAGTACCGAGGTGAGGTGTTTGCGGTCCGAGTCGATGGTGCGGGCCACGAAGGTGGCTTCGGCG